>NZ_JAMPKY010000011.1 GCF_039962255.1 Leptolyngbya subtilissima AS-A7
GCAGCTAGCAGGGTAGGGATCATCAGCACGCCGAACCAGCCCACATACAGGCGGTTCTCGGTGCTGGTCACCCACTGGCAAAACTGCTCCCACAGGGAGGCAGTTTGTTGTCTCTGTAACGTCGTAGTCATGATAAAGATAAGTGCAGGTTGGTGGACTTGATTCATCCGCAAGGGATGACGAGGTATGTATATCTCTACCTTAAACCCAACTGTTACAGTTTGTAAAGAACCTTTAAGTAATCCATGAGAGATAACCACCACAGGCTGTCTCATTGTTGTTCCGGTGCCCTAGCAAGGGTGTCGCTCCAGCAGCAACTACAGAGAGTTGTGGCGATCGCACTGCATCCCAGGCTTGCCGCTTCCGTTCCTGCTACGTTGCCCGTTGCTCTATATAGGTGAAGGGAGAAGGCCTAGGTTGTAGGGCTGAAGCAAGCAACAGAACTGCAGACCTTGGTAGACGAGGCTCGATTGGACGCCAAGGGAAAGACCACGCGATGGAAACAGCATCGCGTTCAGTTCTTCATCATGATCAGTAGCGTTTCACTATTGTTGCCTGCAGTATCTATGGCAGGCTATTCATTCTCTCTATGCCATATGCTCTTGAGACCTCCACCCCTCTTTTGCGTTTGAAAGGGGAGCGACGGCACTTTAGGCTTAGATTGCGATCGCACTTCTCTATTCCCCTAAACACGCTCCTGCCGAATGAACACGGGCGGAGCGATCGAGCGGTCCTTACCTTTGCCAAGTTTTTCTCTAAACCCTCATCCGGTCCCCCCCGATCGGTCAGGCTTTACGACATTTCTGATGCTACTAATTAACACTTAAAATATTTGCTTCCAAATTCAAATCAGCCTGCTCTTTCATGCCCTCGGGTTTTCCATCGCTCTCGGCAAGTAACTCAGTTCAGTCAAATCACCATTCATAGGACCAAACCATCCTCTGTACTGTTGCAGTCTCAGCGGTTGCGTTGGCAACACCGCTTCCTCGAAGCATCAGATCTTCTAAAGTGAGTTGTGCTTGCCATACAACGATGGGTTGATAGGCTGGATAGCACAACTCTGGTTGACAACTTTTTCATTAGATATTGGCTCTAAGATTGTGAGTCAGTGGATCTATTGATAACTATAATAAAATTTAGATTAAGCTAAATTGACTCTAAACCTTTCCTCTAATCCACTAGGTAGAGTGGAAGACAAGGAGCACTGAATGATTCTAGAGGTTTTCTAGCAGTCATTTGAGATTACGATGTGTACCCCAAAGATGGATTGAATTATGGCAGTAAAAAGTAAGGAACCTTTGACAGGCAAAGAACTTTTGGCCAAAGTCAAGGATAATGACAGCCTCACTAAACGAGAACTTGCTAAGGAATGTGGTTACTACACGGTTGGTAAGGAAGGGCAAACCCGTGTGAATCTGGCTGAGTTTTATGATGCTCTGTTGGTAGCGAAAGGCATTCAGCTTGAACCGCAGAAGAGCGCAGACGGAAGAGGTCGAGAAGCGTCATATACCCTCACCGTTCATAAGAATGGTCAGATCGTGATTGGTGGAGCTTACACCCAGGAGATGGGCCTCAAGACTGGGGATGAATTCAAAATCAAGCTGGGTTATAAGCATATTCACCTGGTCAAGCTGGACGCTGAAGGCAATGAAGATCAGTCTTGACGAATTAAGGGTTCCAACTTACACCTTTTAGGATTGATCTTTCAGCCTGGTCATCTTGGTGTGAATAATGCAGCTTGCAACACAGATCAGCGAGCTGCTAGCGGAACCACTCGTAGCAGCTTGCCCAATGAGTTCGTCTTTCTCATTAAGTGGCTGATTCGAGATGATTTGAGCAACCGGGCACTCGGCAGCAGGCAGGCGTTACCTAAGGAGGTGTATCCCACATTCGACTGGGTAAGCGAGGAAGAGACATCATCGCTGTATAGACTCAACAGCCGGGCCTTCCCGGCTGTTGTTTTACCTATCAAAATATAGGAAATAATGTAAAGCTTCTAAAGCTTATGAACTGCGACTACGGCGCAATTATCTCTTCTGAGGATGACGACCTCAAGGGTGGGAGCTAGCGTAAAACTTGGCGTGGGTACATACAGCAGTATTCGTTAAGCGGCATCGTCATACAACTGTATTGTTTGATTGTGGAGCGCAAGGCGGGGCAAGCTCTGTGCTCCAATGAGATGGTCGATTGCCGCGCAGGATCTCTCTCGCCAACTCCCGACTTATAGCTGACTACACAGACGTTCAATGGAGGTAATAAGGCAGTGAGACGAGATAACTCCACCAGTTTTATAGGGAGTTAGCCTAATGGCGCGCGGTAAATACGAATCCACTATTATTATCAGCGGCCCATTTAAACGTCTTAAAGACTGACCTACAGTGTGTGAAGCTGTACTGAATATATAGTCGAGTTGCCCGAGAGTACTTTAGGGAGTTCTCGTTCCTCAACTTTCTTCAGAGGGGCACTGAGAACCCGAAACCACAGTACGGAGAGGGAGGGATTCGAACCCTCGGTCCTTGCGGACACCCGATTTCAAGTCGGGCGCATTCGACCACTCTGCCACCTCTCCAAGGGGGGATGACTACCGAACGGGCAGTCCTAACATCTGTTATATCACTCCAATGACAGACTTCAGATCAATCTAGGTGTTTATAGATAAGGATAATCCTGCCCTCCGAGGGTGTGCCAGACAATTCACAGGCACAAGGGAAGTCGTGAAACGCTGCTGCCTTCGTCAGAATATTTCACATTGACAATGTCAATCTTTGGAGCCACGCTGCCACCTCAACGCGAACCATTAAGGTTTGCTGGTGGCTATGCAATGTCGGCCTACTAATAAACGCTATGAGTCAATCCATGTTCTCGACCTGGCCTGTTTCCATCAGCGCCCCCAAGGCCGCTGTTAAGCCCGAACAGCTGACTAGCACGGAACTGGTAGCCCTCTGCCAGCAACGGCTACGGCCCGAGCGAATGATGTTCGCCGAACTTCTGCGCCGCTACCAAGGCCACGTAGATAAGTTGCTCTACCACCTCGCACCCGATTGGCCCGATCGCGCAGATCTTGCCCAGGAAGTCTGGATTCGGGTATACCGCAACATGCGCCGCCTGAACGATCCCGCTAAGTTCAAAGGCTGGCTGGGCCGCATTACTACTAACTTGTTCTATGACGAGTTGCGGCGGCGTAAGCGCAACCGCGCAACCCTCTCCCTCGATGCTCCCCTTGCCCTTGAGGATGGCAGCATTGATTGGGATGTACCGGCTAGTGCTCCTGGCCCGGTTGACACTATGATGACCCAGGAATTCTACGACCAGCTGCATCGCGCCATTGCCGATCTGCCTGAGGTCTTTCGCACTACCATTGTGCTGCGCGAGATTCAGGGGCTGTCCTATGAAGAAATTGCTGAGATGACTGGGGTATCGTTGGGTACTGTTAAATCTCGCATTGCCCGCGCTCGACAGCGGTTGCAGACTGAGTTGCAGCCCTACCTAGGTAACTAAAGCCAGTACATTTGAGGGTGCTCTACCAACTAACTTTACGTCTTGTGTGATTTGCAAAGCATCGGGAACCGATTTGAGGCAAGTACCTGTCCTTATAGCAATGCCTGGGCAAAAGTAGAAGTCTCTATCTAGGGATATATGTTTTGCTTGTTAGAATTAATCCCCAGAGGTTACCGATTTTAAGGGGTTGGCATTATGATCAGTAGCGGCGGTAAGAACTGACGTATCTAGCTAATTGCTAGATTGGGTCATTGCCCGCCATGGTCGTTGTTTAGTTGCTTATTCCAGGTGTTGTTTTTGGTATGGCTACTTTTTCTTATATGCCTAGCCAGGTTCAGCGTTCATCCTCCAGCGGTGCTAGTTCAGATGAGTCTTTAATGTCTACAGCGTCCTGCTGTCATGATTTAGATGCCACTAAGCGCGATCGCTTCGAGTTGCTAAGCGCCTATCTCGATGGCGAGGTTACGCCCAAAGAACGCCAGCAGGTTTTGTGTTGGCTTCAGCAAGACGATAGTACCCGCATTTTATACAATCGTTTGCTCACTCTGCGCCAGGGGCTACGTACCCAAAGTGGCCCTTCCAACTACGACCCAGAAGAAACCGTTGCGGGTGTTTTTCACAGTCTTAACCACCGACTCAGGCTGGTCACTATGGCGGGTCTGGGAGTGGCCGCCATTGGCGTGATCAATCTTCTATCAGGTGGGGTTGGGGTGGGCAATTCTTCTTGGCGCGTGGCGACGAGTGCTCAGCCTGAGACTCTAAAAATTGCCCTTGATAGACCAGCTTTTCCTATTCCTGAGACGTCGCCAGCTATGTCTACTGATATAGGCAACCCTGTTGAATCTGGCGGTCTTCCTATCGACTCTGAGCTGTAGTGGCTCGAGTTGATGCTTGCTTTAGCTTAAACGACGCAGCGGGTTAGGTTTCTCAAAGAGACCTAGCCCGCTGCGTTTATAAACTTGGATTTACTTATCGATCCCTGGCTTGTCAGGTAGGCCTAAAACTTTTCTAGCTGGTCAAGACGCAGCCAGAAGTTGGGGGTTGGCACCTTGCCAAACTTGACTAAGGCGTAGTCCTCACTGGTTTCTAAGATTTCCCCTTGGGTTTCAAACAGGTAGGGTGGGAACCGAGTATCGCTAGCAGTAGCCTCTAAACTACTTTCTAGCTTGTCGCGCACGGCGCGCACCAGATCGCCACGCTTTAAAGTTGCTGCCATAGATCTATTTGCTATCAACCTCAGCCTTACTGTACACGAAATCCCTAGGCGCAGCACCTTAGGGTATCCGCTAGCGCTGGCTCCTCTAGCACTGGCACTGAGGGCAGTAGTGGGCTGATCGCCCGGCCAGCTTGAGACGGCAGATGGGGGTGTCGCAGCGGCGGCAGGGTTGGCCTTCGCGATCGTAGACCCAGGCAACGCCGCCGTAGTTGCCGTTAATACCGTAGATGTCGCGGTAGTCGCTAAAGGTAGTACCCCCTGACTCAATGCTAGTGATGAGCACCTCACGAATGGCTCTGTGGAGCCGCTGGAGTTGCTTGGAGCCAACGCGATCGCTGAGGGTGAGCGGCCTGATCCCGCTTAAAAACAGCGCCTCATCGGCGTAGATATTACCAATGCCTGCCACCAACCTCTGGTCGAGCAGGGCGTTTTTAATTGGGCGGCGACTCCGACTGAGACGCTGGCGCAGGTAATCGAGTGAAAACTCTTCGTCAAAGGGTTCAGGCCCTAGGGTTTGTAGGCCGGTCATGATGCTGGTGGGGGCAACCCCAGGGGGCACCCACCAGAGGCGGCCGAAGGTGCGCTGATCGACGTAGCGCAGCTCGTGATTATCACTGAGCCAGAGGCGGACTCTACAGTGGGGCTGTACTGGCGTTTTTGGGTCGAGCCACAGCAGTTGCCCTGTCATGCGCAGATGTACCCCTAGATAGCCGCCTGGGCTATCGTCGGATTGGGTGAGCTGCCCCAGCAAGTATTTACCCCGGCGATGCCAGGCCGACAGGCTGGTCCCAGTAATGCCGGTTAAAAACGCTGCTTCATCGTTGGCGGGATAGGCGATCGCGCGGGCCAGCAATACCTGCCCACCTTCTAGCCGATGCCCTGGCGTTACCCGTTCTAGACCGCGCCGCACGGTTTCAACTTCAGGTAATTCTGGCAAAGCTTAACCTTGGGCCGCTGCCCCCTCACGGTGTGTTCCTGAACTATAGCAATCGTGAGGGATGCGCATA
This sequence comes from Leptolyngbya subtilissima AS-A7, assembly GCF_039962255.1. NCBI lineage: Bacteria > Bacillati > Cyanobacteriota > Cyanophyceae > Leptolyngbyales > Leptolyngbyaceae > Leptolyngbya > Leptolyngbya subtilissima. The sequence goes on from NZ_JAMPKY010000011.1 coordinate 5,722, forward strand.
TAGAAATGACTCTAATAATTAAGGCCCATGCCGAAGCACAGGCCTTAATTGTTGCCTACAACGCTAGTCAACTCCCCATGGTCCCGGTCAGAGCACTGAAGGCAGCTTTCGGCTGGGACTATAGGGCATTGCCTACTAGGCCTTCTTAGCTGCCTTGGGGGCCTCAACCTCTTGAAGCTCGGCCAGCGCGAAGTTGTTGGTGTTGATGCCAGCGTAATTGACGTTATTAAAACGCACTACCGCGGGGTATTTGATGCCGCTTTGGTCGATGGTGGCAACGGTGCCGACTTCCCGGAACCAGTAAGACTCTTTGCGGAGAATGCGAACTTTAGAACCACGTTGAACCATGAACAATGCCCTCTTAAAATCAATATTAATGGCAGCTTGCCCAGGCCAAACCTCAGCCCAGACTCATTGCAGAAAGCCGTGGCTAAGCTTGGATAGGGGGTTATTCCATGTCCACCAGATTACTACGAGTCTTCAACTCCATGGCATTAGGGGGTTTAAGTTTTATTGCAGCCCCGAAAACAGGATCCATAAAAATTAAGGAAGATCGTGGACGAATCAGTCCGCGGTCAGGATGGGTAGCCTTTAGACTGCCCGGAGGACAAAAAGGTGGTGGGGCGATCGCCCCAAATCTTTTCGCTACAATTTTGTTTACATTTCGCAACATAGGGGAATATTAGTAATATCACCCCGCGGGAGACTTGCTCAGCATGCTCACTAACGTCCAGGCTCTAGTCCAAGCCACCGATGGTCGCTACGCCTCTGACCAAGAGCTAATGTTTTTTCAGCAATACCTGGGCTCTGTTAGCACTCGGCTGCGAGCTTACCAAAAAATTCAGGGGGCCGAGCAGCAAATTATTAACCAAGTCCTGACTCGGCTCAAGGTCCAAAAGCCCGATATCTTTTTAGTAGGTAGTCAAGACTTAGCCACCAAGTGGCAGCGAGACACGGTACGAGTGTTGCGCTACAGCGCCACGGCCCTGCTGCTCAATGATTCGGAATGGCTTAAAGACACCCTGCTGATGTGGTTTCAAAGCATCATGCGAGCCTTTGGGGCCCAGGAGAGCTGCAACCTCACCTACACCGTTATGCAGGAGGTGATGACCCAGCACCTCAATACCGAAGAGCTAAGACTGTTTTTACCCATCCTGGAGCTGAGCCGTACCCTTTTGGGTAAGTCTATTTAAGCCCAGCCAGGAGCCGAAATCGTCGGCGTCAACCGATCGCCTAATCGCCACAACACCGGAGCCCAAGTCGCCAATTGCAGCGGCCTGGGCGCTTTCATATGGAGTAATAATTACTACGTTTTGTGTCGTGACAGAAAAGCGTAGGTAGGCGACAATGCTTTATCTCCAGCAGCTTTAGCCCTGGGCAGACAGGTTGGCAACGGTGCGATCGCGCACCTCTGTGCTGTTAATTTTGCGTCGGCCTGGGCACATTACAGCTATCACTGAAAACAGTCTTACAAGGCCTGTTCGAGCTATGGTTATGACCACAGAGACCGCCCACCGTCTGCACCAAAAATTTCCTAAGAAGCATAACCACTATGCCCTGCGGGATTTCTTTCAATTTAATGGCGATTACGGCACCATTACCGACTGGAACGACACCCGTAATGTGCTCACTAGCGAAGACTTCATCATTGGCCTGCTAGAGGGACTGCAAGAAGAAGTTGGTGACGCCTCGGCCGCCATCATGTACACCGTGGGGCTGGAGTGGGGCAAACACGACTCGCTGATATTTGAAGCCTGGTTTGAGCGCGAGTTTGCCATGAGCCCCCGCCGCGCCAACCTGATGTTTTTGCTCGAAACCTGGTGGTGGCCCTTCATTTCTCAGGGCTGGGGCCGGTGGGAGGTCGACATGAGCGATCGCAAACAGGGCTTTATGTTTATCAACGTGTTCGACTCCGCTGTGGCTCGCACCCTGGGTGACGTAGGCAAGCCCGTCTGCCACCTCTACGCCGGTCTGTTTGCTGGGTTTTTTACCGAGATGGTGCGCAAGCAGCTGAGCTGCATTGAAATCCAGTGCTACTCCATGGGCGAGACCTACTGCAAGTTTTTGCTGGGGAGCCGCGAGCGCATCGATGCCGCCTCCTTCTGGATGAATGAAGGGGCCAACGCCCGCGACATTGAGAAGCGCCTGCGGGCTGGGGAAGGTGGCCAATGAGCGTATTTTCTGTAGAGTCGCAGAACCAACCCTGGCTGAGAGAGACGGTTCAGGCCTTCTTTGAAACCGTAGCCTGGGATGGGCGATCGGTTCTCGCCGTTCCGGGGCTGGGGTCAAGCGCCCGGTCAGAGTCGACCATGACCATGACCGTCGGCGATTTCTTCCAAAACATCGCCTGGGATGGACAGCCCATCGTCGGGGTACCAATCTCTCCCCTAGCCACAACGACCACTCCCGCGGCTGACCCCAATCTCGATTTAACCCTGGACGATCTATTTGGCTAGTCCTTGCCATTGCTTAGCCTGCTAGCCGACGGTAAGCGCCATCAACTCGACCACCTGCGCCCCACTTCCCCGGAGATTTGCCATGACCTTCAAGCTCGATACCCTATTTGACTCGCCTGAAAAGCAATACCTCGACGCCAACGACCTCAGCGTTCTGAGCCAGTACGTCAGCTCAATTCCGGAGCGGATGGCAGTCTACCGCACCCTGCGGGACCAAGAAATTGCCATTATGCAGCCCATTGCCGATGCCCTGCAGCAGCAGGCCGGACACCCCGAGCCTTTAGTCGAGCGCAGTGTGCGCAATGGGCTGATGGTGCTGCGCTACGCCGCCATGGCCATGCTGCTCGACGACGACGGCTTTGTGGAAGAGCGCTTGCAGGGCTGGCTGCCCGAGATGGTTAAAGCTTACGAAACCCAGGCGGTCGATCAACAGCTGTTTCAGCTGCTGATGCAGCAGTTGGCCAAGGTCTTTTCGCCGGCCCAGCTCAACCTGCTCAAGCCCAGCATTGAAAAGGCTAAAAGTCTGATGCTCAATACTCGCGAAACCGTCACCCTAGCCGGGTTGCTCTAGGCATAACTAGCGGTTTGGCCGTTGGGGGTTGCCCCCGTCCCGCCAGTGCTCGGCGGGTCTGACCACCATCATCACTACCCTGTGAAGGACGTTAACTATGGTTTCTGTTGCCGATTTACTCACCGATGGCCGGCTGCCCGGCAACTACTTTGCCCAAGATCTCTATGTGCGGGGCTCGACCGAGCTGGGTCTGCTGGAAAATCGTCGCGGCGATCGCCTATTGGCCATCCCTGACTCGCTGCTCCAGGCCATTTATTCTGGGCTAGAAAAAGAAACTGGTCAGGCGTCGGGGCTAGTGCTCTACAACTGTGGCCGCTGGTGGGGCAAAAATTTCTACGCCCGCTTCTGTGAAGAGCTAGCCGACTACTACAAGCAGCCCCTCTCCAGCCTGTCGATGGCCGAATTTCTCCAGTCGCTACAGCAGTGTTGGAAGACCCACGGCTGGGGCCAGATTCATCTGGATATTACCTACCGCGATCGCGGTTTTTTAGGGGTAGAAATCTGGCATTCTCCTTTCACTGCCGCTGCCCCCCAGGGCCAAAAAACGGCAGGCGACCTAGAGCGCGGCATTCTTGAAATCTTCTTTAGCCAGCTCACCGGGCGCGAGCTGCGCTGTGCCCAAACCAGCTGCACAGCCAAGGGCGACGACTGCAATCGCTTTGTTTTGGGCTTACAAAAGCGGCTACAGCCTGTAGAAGCTCTGGTGGCCAATGGCCAAGCCCACCAGGCCATTATGCAAACCCTTATGCAGCAGGGGTAAACACACGGTGGCCCTCACCCGGCAAATTCGGCGATCGCAGTATTACACCTTGGGGCTGGTAGGGCACGGGCAGTTTGGCCGAGTCTACTGCGCCATCCACCGCAAAACTGGGGAACTGGTGGCGATTAAAGACCTCCACAAAGACCGCTTTCCCACCCATAAGTTTTTGCGAGAGCTGCGGTTTTTAATTAGCCTTGAACACCCCAGCATTGTCACCTGCCATGCCCTAGAGCATTCCACCAGCGGTCGCCAGTTGGTGCTTGACTACTGCGAGGGGGGCACGCTGCGATCGCTGCTCGAAAGCGACACAGTACTCACTGTGCAGGAGGTGCTGGGATTTACCCTAGACATTCTCGCCGCCCTGGAGTGCGCCCATCGCCAAGGCATTGTGCACTGCGACATCAAGCCCGAAAACATTCTCATGGAGCTGACGCCTGGGGGCTGGGTGGCGCGGGTCTCCGATTTGGGCATTGCCCGCCTCAGCCAGGAAGCCAAAGAGGCCGATATGGGTCATACCGGCTCCCCCGCCTACATGGCCCCAGAGCGATTTTATAACCAGCATCCTCCTGCTGCCGACCTCTACGCTGTGGGCATTATTTTGTATGAGCTGCTGCTGGGTCAGCGGCCCTTTTCGGGCACTCCTATGGAGTTGATGGTGGCTCACCTCAATCGGCCACCGATTGTGCCCGTCCAGGTTGCCGAGCCCTTTAGCCAGGTGCTGCGCAAAGCGCTACAAAAGCTGTTGCCCAAGCGCTACTTCAGCGCCCAAGCCATGCGCGCCGACCTGACGGCGATTTATCAGACTTACCAAACCCAGGGACTGCTGAGTCAGCCCGCCTGTGCCAAAGCGCTGCCAGAGCTAGATTTGGCCTCAGATTTGCCCTTTGTAGCGCTGCCTCACCCCACGGTGGTGATGGGCTTGGTGCCCCGACCCCATCAAAGCCATCTGATGGTGACCTGTAGCCAGCAGCGGGTATGGTTTTATCACTGGCCTCAAGCAGGTATGGCTACACCTCAGGCCAGTCAAGGCTTTGCGCTGCCCGCGCCAGTGCAAAGGTTTCTGCCAACTCCCCAGGGAGGCTTTTTGGTCACCACAGAATCGCTGCACCTGTTGTCGATGACCCACGGTTTAGGCTGTGTTGCCCAAGGCATTTGCCCCGATGGGGTGGCGGTTGCCCCCAATGGGCGCTGGTTTGCCACCGCTACCCAGGTTGCCAAAGACTTATTCCGCGTAGCTGTGCGTCAGTTGACAATGCCACCGGAGCAAGGGGTCAAAATATCGGCACCGCGAACAGCTGCGGTCGCCGCTGCGGATGGGGATAAACTAGTTACCCTTCTCGCTCCAGACAACCGCCACGCAGCGTTGGTAGTGCGCCGGGGTAGCCGTACGCTGTTTCACGGAGTAACCCGCCGGGGTACTTATCTCGGGGCAGTTGCTGCCTCGGTGCCCATTTACAATTTGGTGCCCACCCGCACCCCCTATCGTTACCTTGCCCTAGAGGAAAACTGCCCCAATGCTCTGCTGATCGTCGACCTGAAGCCATTTAGGATGCTGCGTTACCGGGTCGATATTTCACCACACTGGCTGTTTGAGACAGCTGTAGGCTACGGGCTGCTCAGCCAAGAGGGAGAATTTTTGCTGATTAACGATGAAGGCCGCGTCATCAATCGTACGGCTGGGCTGCCTCGACCGCAGGCTATGGTACCCCTACACTCTAAAACTAGCCCTGACAAATCAGCGCCGATTCAATATCTGTGGAGCGTCAGCGAAGCTGCGAGCAGTCGTATTTACCCTGTTGATCTAGCCGATTTAGCTCCAGACATTCTGTTTTAATCTGAGTTTGACATTAGGTTTAGGAAGTTCGACAGCAGATTTATCGCCCTCAAATTGGGGCAAGAATTGGAGCTATCAAAGGGCGTGGCTAACACTTCGTCACTGCGCTTTTACAAGGATGCAAGTGGTAGCAAAGCATTCTTCAAATCAATAGCTAGCCAAAACATTAGTAGTCTACTCATTAGGGGTGGGCTGAGTGCCGCTTAGGTAGGTTTCCTAAGTGCAGAATGTCTTAGCTCTGGAAATTTGGTAGTGACAGTAAATGTTGTGATTAGCCATCGCTAGCTCGATTAAGAATGCTGCATTATCCTCGGTTGCGATGGCTATTGGTCAATGAACTGACCGGGTTTTGGCAGCAGCTAATATCTTAAGCGCAGTAGCCATCGCTATATTTGGTTGAATGTCATTGCGAAGTTGCGTCGCGTTCAGCCAAAGTTTAGTAGATATCAATTGTTGACGTGTATTGCTCTACTGACTCAAGGTTTAAGGCACATCTTAAATGAAAAATACTTCTGCAAGTAAATCAAAGTATTTAAATCGAAACATCTGTAGCAGCAAAAAACGAGAAATACATAAGAATTGATTGAAATTGTCAAAATATAAAAAGTTGCATAATTTCATAGTTGCTATTAGCGATTTGACGGAAATTACGGAAGCACATTCTCTATTCTATGGCAATAATAAAGAATATCAATGCCTGGGAAAGACTAGGGGAGCGATTCTCAACCTAATTCATGTTTGAAATAGATTGGCCTAAGAAAATTGTTTGGGCTTTTTGAGCCCTAAAAAACCATTTAGTTATTGGGTCGCTTTAATCCTGTCTGAGAAAGATGCACAATCTGCATCAAAACTAGGCCATCAAGTCTGTTGCAGGCAGTAATTTTCCTGATTTCGAAAAACTGTTCATCTGTACTTTAAGGCATCCATTATGTCCACCGCTGTTATTTCACCTGTAGCTCAGTTGCGTTCTGAACTTGGCGACTTTAGTAGTATTATTTGCTTCAGAGCCTTAGTTGTTGGTACCGAAGAAGTCTTGGGTGAAAAGGCTGCTGCGATCGCCCTCATTGGTGCTGGCCGTCAGCGGGGTCGGCAAGTAGCAGAGCAATTAGGTCTTGCCGGGCAAGGTAGGTCGCTTGCATCTGTGGCTGAAGTACTTCAAGCTGCCCTGGGCAAGGATGGCACCCGACTCTGCATTGTTGATAAAATTGTCGAAGCCGAAGAAAAGATTTCAGTTTACTGTCGAGAGACGATTTGTTCGGCTGGAGAACCCGAAGGGTCTCCCCGTCAGCTCACTTTTACACTAGGAGCCATTCAAGGTGTGCTTGAGAGCGTCACAGGAAAGCGTTTGCGCGGCAAGCAAACGGAGTCTGTTCTGCGGGGCGGCAATTTTGACACGATCGAATTTGAAGTGATTGGTTAATTGGTTAAACCAAATGCTGCTTAGAGTCTGTAGTTCTTTTGTAGGAAGAGCTACAGACTTTGACGTAATCAAAGTCTATCCATCCTCATAATTAATTAAAAAATTTAGGTCTGGGTTGGATGAAACTAAGTGTATTCCTACCCCAAACTGGGTTTTGTTAGGTTCTGCTAGTGCGCCACCCAACCTGCTCATAATTGTTGGGCAGTAACAAGTGTGGGCAATATTTTACGGGTGAGACGGTGCTTTGCGGTTAAGGGGGGAACGAGAGTAGCTAAAACAGTGGAGCCGACAACGCTCCCTACGCTGACTGACGATCGCCTTCAATAGGGCATGACTGTGGCAGGCAGACGGTGAACGTTGTGCCCTCCTGCGCCGTCGAAGCGACCTCTACTGTGCCCCCGTGGGCAACAACGATCTCGCGCACAATGTACAAACCCAGACCGATGCTGCCTGGAACCCGTTGCACTACTGATTCTGGTATGGTGTGGCGCATGAGCGGGTCGAAGATTCTTCCTAGCATCTCCGACGAGATCGGCGGCCCTTCGTTATGCACGCTCAAGACCACGCTCGGTCCTTCTGAAGCGATCGATAGCTCGATCGGCTGCTCGGCTGATCCATGCTGAATTGCGTTGCCCATCAGGTTGGAGACGACTTGGCGGAGTCGGGCCGCATCCCAGTCGCCCATGAGGTGGCCGTCTGAGTGAAAGCGCAACGTTCGCTGCGGGTAGGCAACGCAGAATTCCTCGAAGACTTGGCGACAGAGTGTTTCTAGATCAACTGGACCGCGCGTTAACGGTATTGAACTGCCCAGCCCCGTCGAGGCGAAGTCGATTAGGTCGCGGATCAACCGCGTGATCGCTTCCGTGTTGGTCTCGATCACCGACAGCGCTCTGGGAGAGTCTGGGTGTTTGTCTGAGGTGCGTGAGATCAGTTGTGCGGCCATGCTGATGGAGTTTAGCGGGCTGCGCAGGTCGTGGCCGAGGATGGCCAAGAACATGCGACGCGACTGATCGACACGACTGGTATAACTGCCGACGGCTGCGGCGAGCGATTGGTCGATCGACTCGTTAAAGCGGGTGATATCGTCGATGTCGTCGATATCAAGCTGCGGGCGACTCGTGCGCCACAGGCGGAGCACACTGGCACGCAGGGCGCGGTATTCAGAGACGACCTCCATGATGTCAAAGCCTGAACCCACGCGCGCCGCACCGTGCAGTACCGAGGCGTTGTCGAGCTGGTCACTCTCCTCACCAACAGCGCCGCCATGGCCTTTGGACTTGCTCGCATGCTGCGCAGGGCTTTGTCCGATCTGCATGTCCCGCGCGGCTGCCAGTAGCATCGCCTCGGCGTCATCACGCAGGGCGAGCTTTGTCATCTTCATGCCGGGTGTGAGGCTGCGCGCAAACGCTTCCCATTCCACGAGGATGGGCTCGATGTTCCCAAGAATGAAGTCTGCCAGTCGCATGGATTTCTCCGTTGGGAACATCTTCAGAATAGGGGCATGATACCGCTGGGGACGGCCAAAAAGACATCAGCCTAATGCCTCTCTAAGAGTGATTAGAGGGGTGATCGAGTAGAAACACGTCAGCTAATTGCGTCTGAGGGTGATTAGGTGAGAAAAACTCAGTGCAACTACCCCAAAGACTCACTATTCGGAAGGCAGTGCGTGTGGCTAATAGCTGCGATCGCCCTATCCATTAGGGGACGGAGAGCGATCGCACTGGAGCGCCACCCAACCTACGCGACGGCTATATCAGCACGGCTTTATTGGTAAACACGCCCTCGGCGTCTACGTCATAGACAATCGGTACGCCCGTAGCCAGTTCTAGGCTAGCTACGGCCTCTTCGCTGAGGCGATCGAGCACCATCAAAATCGATCGCAGCGAGTTGCCGTGAGCCGCCACCATCACATTTTTCCCGGCCTTTAGCTCTGGCAAAATAGCTGCTTCAAAAAACGGCACTGTGCGCTTTACCGTATCCTCTAAGCTCTCGCCCCCCGGCGGTCGTACATTGAATGATCGCCGCCAGAGGTGAACCTGTTGCGCTCCAAATTTCAGCGACATTTCGGCTTTATTCAACCCTTGAAGATCGCCGTAGTAGCGCTCGTCTAGAGCGGGAGAGCGAATGATTTTGAGTTCTTTGTCGGGTTCGCCAAAGTGGCGATCCCAGCCGTGCCAGTCGGGTTCTGCCGGGTCGTGCCAGATGTAGGGTAGGCGGCCACCGCACACCTCACCGCACTCGGTCAGACAAACGATCGCCGTTTCGATCGCCCGAATCAGCATGCTAGTGAAGCAGATATCGACGGTGTAGCCAGCATCGCGTAGTTTGCACGATGCGATCGTCGCCTCGGCCCGCCCCCGCTCACTCATGGGAATATCGACCCAGCCGGTGAATTTGTTGACCGCATTCCACAGGCTTTGCCCGTGGCGGATCAAAATGAGTTTAGCCATAGCGCAGGCCCGTGGGAGAGAACTATCTATAAGGGTAAGTATCCTTCCTTTGTAACCTTTAGGGATGTTTGACGGGGCAAAGCCAAAGCGGCGCTGGCGACAGGTCGCTGCTTTGGGGCCAAGCTCTCAAAATGCCAACCTGCAAATTTTTTTGCAATACTTTAGTAATACTCTTGTTGCTAAAGTCCCCTCGCTCAACTCTATATGCCTGCTGCCAATCCCCTGCTTGCCCTCGACTATCTGCCTGCCCTAGAGTCTCTGGGGGATGACTACTACGACATCGTAGCCGCCGCCGAATTTCCCAAGCACATCCTGCGGTTTCGCAACGACGATGTGGTGCGGCAGCTCGGCCTCGACCCCGCTGCCGTCAGCGATGATGACTTTACTGAGGCCTTTGGCAAATTCCAGGGGCGCGAACCTTTTTTGGCGCTGCGCTACCACGGCTACCAGTTTGGCGAATACAACCCCTTTTTGGGCGACGGGCGGGGCTTTCTCTACGGCCAGGTGCGCGGCACTGACGGCAACCTCTACGACTTTGGCACCAAAGGCTCTGGCACTACCCCTTACTCGCGCGGCGGCGACGGCATGCTCACCCTCAAGGGCGGCGTGCGCGAGGTGCTAGCGGCAGAAGCGCTCCACGCGCTGGGTGTGAATACGTCTCGGGCCTTTAGCCTAGTCGAAACGGGGCAAGCTCTCTGGCGCGGCGATGAGCCTTCCCCCACGCGATCGTCGGTGCTGGTGCGCTTTAGTCAATCGCACATTCGCTTTGGCACCTTTGAACGGTTGGAGTACCACAACCGCCCTGATCTGATCGCCAAGCTGCTGGAGCATGTGATCGATATTTATTACCCCGAGGCGCGGCTGTTTACCGATACCCAAGAGCGGTATCTGCATTTTTATGGGGAACTGTGCGATCGCGTCGCCCGCCTTGCCGCCCAGTGGATGTCGGTGGGCTTCTGCCACGCTGTGCTCAACACCGACAACATGTCGATCACGGGCGAAAGCTTCGACTACGGCCCCTTCGCCTTTATGGATGGCTACGACCCCCGCTTCACCGCCGCATATTTCGACTATGCCGGGCGCTACAGCTACGGCAACCAGCCCATTATCTGCCAGATGAACCTTAAGGCGCTGCAAAAGCCCCTCAAACTGGTCATGCCCGAGGCGGATCTGGAAGCAGCTTTAGAACCCTTTAAAGGTCGCTACGCAGTCTACTATCACGAGTGTATGCTCCACAAACTGGGCTTTGAAGCCCTCACGGACGATCTGGCCAGCACCTTAGTCAGCCAGACCATTGAATTGCTGAGCGCTATGGAGGTGGGCTATCACGATTTCTTCCTGGGTCTGACCCAGCAATTTTCGGCTGACTGGCGCGACGATGCCAGCCAAATTTTTAGCACCACGCTGCAAGCCTCTGACTCGGCGGCGGTGGCTCCGCTCGAAGCATGGAGCCAGACTTACTACCGTTGTTTGCAAAGTCTGGCTCCAGAAGCTATGGAAGGCGTTGCCTCGCTACTGCAACGTACCAACCCCTCCACCGTGCTCCTGCGCCCCGAAATTGAGGCGATCTGGGAACCCATTACGACTGACGACAACTGGCAACCCTTCTACGACCTGCTGACTAAGATTCAGCATCCGTTTGTTCAGGGCTAGGCCTTCTATTGGGTTGGTCTCAAGAATAGTAGGCATTCCCTGCCCTACGGATCGTCAGCATCTCTTTTGGCAGGGGTAGGGCGTGACCGGCCCTAGGTAAACTGAGATACATAACGTCTTTATAGATGGTCTAAACCCATGGACGACAACCCTACCTCTAGCCCCCTGGCTCCTCCCGCCACCGGCAAAATTTTGCAGTGCTTTAGCGGTTCCTTTGTAGCAGGCACCATCGCTATGCTGGCCTACCGCATGATGCTCTCGATCGCCGCTAACTTTGCCGCCCGCCCCGTGCTGACCGACAATCCAGCCGTGGCGAATATTTCATCCGCCGTGCGTACCCTGGTCGTCGGCATGGCCGCTCTGGGGGCTGGAATCTTTGGCCTAGCCGCCCTGGGGATCTTCTTGCTGGGCATTCAGCTGCTGTTTCAGCGCCTGACCGGACGCCCTTCCACCCTGCAAGACTAGCTGTATCCTCGGCCCCATCACTCTCCTACCCCATCACCCCCGCTCCCCACTACTGCGTAACAATAAAGCAGGCCGTTTTAAGGATGCAGCACAATGACCATCGGGGTTTGGGTACTGGGCAATCAGCTCTGGCACAATCAGGCTGCACTAGCTAGCTGCGAGGGCAAAGACGCTTCGGTTCTATTCATAGAGGCTCAAACCTTTGCTGAGGCACGCCCTTACCACAAGCAAAAGCTGGTGCTGGTGTGGTCTGGCATGCGCCACTTTGCCGACGAATTAAAGAATGCGGGGTGGGCTGTTACCTACGCGATCGCCAACGACACCGAAACTGCCCTACGCAACTGGCTCAAAGCCGAGGGCATCACCGAACTGCGGCTGATGGACGCTACTGACCATCCGTTCACCGCTTGGTTGCAGGGGCTAGACCTGTCCTGCAAGCTAGTGATTCTCGACAACAACCTCTTTCTCTGGCCGGCTGAGGACTTCAACGCTTGGGCCGACAAGCGCAAGGGCCTGCTGATGGAGAGCTTTTACCGCGAAGGCCGCCAGCGCTTTGACCTGCTGATGACAGGCGACCAGCCGATGGGCGGCCAGTGGAACTTTGACAAAGACAACCGCAAGCCCCCTAAGGGCAAGCTCAACACCCCAGAGCCCCACTGGTTCGAGCCTGACGTCACCACCCAGGCTGTGATCGATAGGGTGGAAAAGCTAGAGATTTCGACCTTTGGCGAAGCTACTCCCTTTCGCTGGGCCGTCACCCGCGAGCAGGCCTTGCAAGTGCTGGATGGGTTTATTGCGGAGCGGCTCCAGACCTTTGGCCCTTACCAAGATGCGATGGTGACCGGCGAAGACACTATGTGGCATGCCCTGCTCTCGCCCTACCTGAACCTGGGCCTGCTGCATCCGTTAGAAGTGGTAGAGCGGGCCGAGGCGGCGCTGGCTGAGCATGACCTGCCGCTCAATAGCGTGGAGGGCTTTATTCGTCAGGTAATGGGCTGGCGAGAGTACATGCGCGGTCTGTATTTGCACTTTGATGCTGATTATGGCGATCGCAACTGGTTTGACCACCGCCAGCCGCTGCCCGAGTTTTTCTGGACTGGCGAGGTAGAGATGAACTGTCTGCACCAGGTAATTGCTCAGATTAGCCGCATGGGCTACGCCCACCACATTCAGCGGCTGATGATTCTCAGCAACTTTTCGCTGATTGCTGGGTTTACGCCCCAGGAGGTCAAAGACTGGTTTCACGCGGTGTTTATCGACGCCTACGACTGGGTGATGCAGACCAACGTGATTGGTATGGGTCTGTTTGCAGACGGGGGGCTGCTGGCTTCTAAGCCCTACGCTTCGTCGGCAAACTATGTGAACAAGATGAGCGACTACTGCAAAGGCTGCCGCTACAACCCCAAACAACGCACCGGGGAAGACGCCTGCCCGTTTAACTTCTTTTACTGGGATTTTCTCCATCGCCACCGCGACAAGCTGCAAGCCCAGGGCCGCATGAGCTTCATTCTCAAAAACCTGGACCGGATGGATAGCGAGGAGCTAGAGGTAATCCACCAGCAGGCCCAGGATTGGCATAAGGCCCACCCGTAACTAGAAGTTGTGTTTTGTGACGGTTTGGAAGGGCGATCGCAGCCCCCAGGGCCCTGGGGCTAAAATGCAGATTCGAGGGGTAGATGGTGATTTACCCCCGTAGCGATTGCATCCTTTGTTGAGACCCCGGTATTTGCATGGTTCAAACTGCGCCCCAGACCCCAACCGACACCCTACCCGCTGATAGCTACCTGGTAGTGGGGTTGGCCACCTGCTACCTGCGCCAAGAGGGCGAGACTATCGAGATTCAGGTGCTGGAGCCAATTCCGTCATCCTATTTAGAATCGGTGATTCAAGGGGTGCCGACCTCCTACAGCGCCATCTGTGGCACTACCATGGCCCAAGCCCTAGCGATGGAACTACCCGAGATCGCTGCGGCCCCTGCTCAACCCTGCGCCGACTATGAAGAGCGCATCTTGGCCGCCGCCCGCACCTACCAGTCTCGGCCTGCAGCGGCAGAGCTAGTGCCCGCAGGCACCCTGCGCCGCGATCTCAACTATTCCACCGAGAGAAAGCGGGTGCTCAACAGCCAGCGCAAGATTTCAAAGAACGACAACGTCAAGCAGCACAAATATACCCACGAAGTGCTGTAGGCAGGTTTTGAGTTCAAGGTATAGGGTTCGAGGTCTGGGGATGATTACAGACCTTAAACCCTGAATCCTGTACCTCATACCCCTTTAAATCGGCACAATTGATCGCTGGCAGCTGGGGCAGATGCCGTGAATCAGCAGCTGGCAATCCAAAATGTGGTAGCCGGAGCGATCGGCAGTTTTAGACCCTACCTTAAGCACCGAGTCATTTTTGAACTCGATGGTCTTGTTGCACCGCACGCAAATCAGGTGGTGGTGGTGGTGGGGGGCAGGCTGGTTAATCTCGTAGCGTTTTTGGCCCTCGGCCAGCTCTAGCTCGCGCAAGATACCCATGCGCGCCATTAGCTTGAGGTTGCGGTAAATGGTGGAGAGGCTGATGGGTTCGCCTTCTTTCTCCAGCAGGTCACACAGATCTTCGGCACTGAGGTGAGTGCTCTCAGGCAAATTTTGAAAAGTTTTGAGCATGGTCTCTCGCTGGGGAGTCATGCGCCAGCCGCGCTCGTTGAGTTCGGCTTTAAGGGCTGATGGAGTGTAAGCAGCCATGGCCTGGTTTCTCCCCGCTAGATTTCAATAACTGATCCTTAATGAGAATACTAGCGAACTTTTTGGGGTATTTGCAATAATTTTTCGCTATTGAGAATGACTCCGAAGACTGCTTTAGATGTCTTCAAGTTTGCGTTGGGCGTGGGCCGCCATAACCAAAGTGAGAGCTGCTAAAGGAGCTGTGACGGCCCGTAGAATGTGAGGCCCTAGTGAAACCGGCTGAAAACCGGCGGCGATCGCCCCCTCTACCTCAGCCTCTGTCCAGCCCCCCTCTGGCCCAGTGGCAATCACGGCAGGGCGGGTGGGATCGCTCGCTTGAGCCACCGTTAGCAGGTGAGGGGCATCGCCCCGAGCCACGCAGATCCAGCGGCTGCCCTCGCTCACCTGCTTGAGATAATTCCGCCATGGCAAAGGGGGCAAAATTTGGGGCAGCAGCAGCCGTTCCGACTGTTCGGTGGCTTCGGCGGCGATGCGCTGCCAGCGATCGAGCTTTTTGGGGTTGGGCTGATGCAGGGTGCGATCGCTAATCACCGGCTGTAATGTGCTCACCCCCAGCTCGGTGGTCTGGCGCACGACATCGTCGAAGCCGCTGCCCTTGGGTAGGGCGATCGCCAGGGTAACCGGAGCTTGGTTAGATGAGGATGGCAGAGAGAGGGGAGCGATCGCCGCCATATCTGGCTTTGCAGTCAAAGTAGCAATCCACTGCTGCCCCTGGCCGTCGAGGGCCACAAACTGCTGCCCAGTCCCCAGTCGCAGCACTCGATACAGATAGTGCTGCTGGCTGCTGCTCAGACAAAGCTGGTCAGCTACCACCTGATCAGGCTCAACCATTAATCGCTGCACCGCTTCTCCTGTTGCTTGTCACCGCCATAAACCTTATACCGTGAACCCCAAAAACTAAGGCCCCCAGCTCGAAAGCTGGAGGCCCTGGTTCTTATTAGATGTTTCAGTATAGTACGTACCCTATAGAAGCCTTAGCGGCTTATGACTAATGTAGGCGAATGTACGTAAAGAAGAAATAAGCCCTATGTGAAGTTCTGCTAATTTTCTGCGGTATTTGCCTAGGCGTCGGCGCTATCCCTTGAGCTGTGGACGTTTCATCCTTCTGCTCCAACCTAGCCCCAGAAGCGCAGCACCCCAAATATCCTGGACAATACCCCTTGAAGGCGCTCATTTTTAGCGTACTTCTGCTTTGTCAGCTGAAGGGCAGCCTTGCTATTCACCTCTGCCAGGGTGGGGTAGATGTGAATCATACTGGTCAGCGCGCCGACCTTAAGGTTGTTGCTCATGGCCAACACAACTTCGTGAATCAGCTCCCCGGCGTGGGGGCCAATTAGATGCGCCCCGAGAATCTTGCCGTTGCGGCGAGTGATGATCTTGGCAAACCCCTGACCAGAAGCCTCTGCTAGGGCGCGATCGACCCCGGCAAAATCCTGCTTGAGAATATAGATATCGTCGTAACGCTGGCGGGCCTCGGCTTCAGTTAAACCCACCCGGGCCAGCTCAGGGTCGGTGAATGTTGCCCAGGGTATGACCCGGTAGTTAGCGGTTTTGGTGGGAAACAGCAGGGCGTTTTGCATTGCCACGGCTGCCTCGTAGCCAGCCACGTGGGTAAACCGATAGCCGCCAACCACATCCCCAGCGGCATAGATACGGGAATTGGTGGTTTGCAGCTTAGAGTTCACCGTAATGCCCTCCTTACCCACGGCTACCCCAGCGGCCTCTAGGTTGAGAGACTCGACGTTAGGGGCCCGGCCCGCCGCTAGCAAAATGTCGTCGACTACCACAGTGCCGTTGGTGGTGTAGACGTGCTTTTTGCCGTCGATGACCTCGACTCGCTGGGCGCGGGTGCCGTTGAGAATGCGCACACCATCTTTTTCCATTTGCGCTTGCACCACGGCAGCGGCTTCGGGGTCTTCCTTTGGCAGAACATGGTCTTGGCCGCCGATCAGAGTGACCTCGGTGCCCAAGCGAGCGAAGGCCTGGCCCAGCTCACAGCCAATGGGGCCAGAGCCTATCACCGCTAGCGATTGCGGCTGATGTTTAAGGGAAAAAACCGTCAGGTTGGTGATGTAGCCCGCTTCTTCTAGCCCCTCAATCTTGGGGTTGGCTGGGCGAGAGCCGGTAGCAATAATGTAGCTGCGAGCTTTGAGGGCGCGACCGTTGACGGTAAAGGTGCGGGAGTCGATGAATTCGCCCTTGCCATAGATCACCTCGACCCCAAGCGACTCAAAGCGTTCGGTGGAGTCGTGCACCTGAATGGTGTCGATCACCCGGTGCACGTGGCCTAGGGCGGCCTGGAAGTCAATTTTTTCGAGCTGGGCATGGACGCCAAGCTCGGGGCCGCGCGAGACCTCATGGGCTACCCGCGACGCATGAATGAGGGACTTGCTGGGCACGCAGCCGTGGTGCAGGCAGTCGCCGCCGAGGCTACCTTCTCGCTCGACCAGGGCGACTTTAGCTTTGAGCTGAGCGGCGGCACTGGCGGCGACTAGCCCGGCAGAACCGCCGCCAATAACGACCAAATCGTAGTCAACGGCCATGGTAGTCTCCTTGCCCTGGGGTGCTGGCTGGGAATTCGTTTAATCCTTTCCCTAGAGCATAGGCAAAATTTTTGAGGGCTGCTGAGACCGCCTGAAACGGGAGTTAAGGCTGGGGAGAAAAAGCGAAACAGGAAGAACAAAGAACGAATGGGGATTCATTCTGAAAGGTGCTTTTCTCCCAGCCGTTACCTACAGACCCAGCACGCCTAGCTCATGCTGGCGGGGCACGATGTTGAGCACATCGAGCTGAGCGCAGTATTGCAGGTCGGCTTCATTGTTGAGGCGCAGCAGGCGCTGGCCGTGGCTGGCGTAGTGCATCAAGTCGAGCAGCTGGTCTTGCCACTGTAGGTAAAGGCTGACGGCGGCGATCGCCGCGTCATTCCCCGCCAAATCTTTAAATGTCTGCCCCGTCGCGGCAATAATGCCGTGAATGATGGCTCCAGCACAGACCGTGTCTTCCAAAGAATAAGTGCCCTCCCAGCCTGAGCCAACGATCCACACGGTTTCTGGTTGCTGACTGAGCACAAAATCCACTACGGCCTGGCGCGTCGTTAGGGCGGCGGTGATTACCGTGGGGGCATGCTCAATGCGCTTGAGGCAGCGGGTGCCGTTGGTGGTGCTCATAAACAGCCGCTTGCCGCCGGATAGCTCGGGGGAGTGATCGAGCGGCGAGTTGCCCAGGTCGCAACCCTCAACTTTGCCGCCGCCCCGCTCGCCCGCCCGCAGCCGTTTTTCGGTGGGCCAGGTTTCGCTAGTGGTGAGCAGGTCGTCGAGGTCGCTAAAGACTTGAATGGCCTCGGCCCCCGCTGCCAGAGCTGCCGCCATGGTGGTGGTGGCCCGTAGCACATCAATGGCGATCGCACAGTCGGGCGCACCCTGCTCAGGCACTTCTTCAGGAGTATGGAATAGGAATAGTTTCACGGCTTAGAAATTTACTTAGGGGTTACTGATCGGGATCGGGGTTGCCAGGCGGGGGTAACAACTCATTCTATGCGGGGAGTTGTCCCATTTCTCCAAAAAAAGGAGCACCCCTAGGGGCGCTCCTTAACTTGTGATTCTGCCGTTAAGCAAGGCAGCCTAGGGCAACCACTCCAATACCGCTTCGTCTTTGGTGTTGGTGTGGCGCGAGGGGGTAGCGCGATCGAAGGTCATGTGGATGGCGCGAGTTTGTTCGCCATCTGCCGCTACCGCCATGATTGGATAGTCAATATTGCCGTCTTGGAACGACATTTGGAACCGGAAGGTGCCATCGGAGTTGAGCTTGATTGGCTGCCCACCAATGGTGACGGTGGCATCGGGCTCGGTGGCTCCGTAGACGATCAGCTCGGCATCGGCCACCAGCCAGAACTTACGGGGCCGAATGGGCGGCGCAGAAGCTGAGAAGCCTGCTCCTGACATGGTTAGCCCAGCGCCTGACATAGTGAACCCGGCCCCGGCGAACCCTGCTCCCGACATGGTGAGTTCGTTAAAGGCACCAATGCCCGACATAGTCGGCACCCCAGCCGCAGCACCAGGGACGGCCCACAGCCCGGCTCCGGAGGGGAAGACGTAGGAGCTGATGGCCTTTTCGGGAGCCATAGAACCCGGCACGTGCTGCATGGAGCCGAAGAGTGACCCGGCGACCCGCTGGACCTCGGTGGATTGGGTCATGGCATAGACTTCGTCGTAGATGGCGTTGGTGCTTTCGGCGGCGCGCTGGCTGGGGTGCTTGAGCGCTGCTACAGCCTTGCCGCGCAGGTCGGCCTGCCAATCGACGGTGACAAAATGGTCTTCGACCCAGTCGGAGGGGTAGACGGGGGGAATGTGGACGGGCAGGGAGCGAGCTAGTACTAGCCAGCGGCCGTCGTTGCAGAGATAGCCGATCTCGGCCACGTAGTCGCGATCGCTCACCGGAATGGGCAGGTACCACTCCCGCGCCATTTCGTCACACTCGTACTGCTGCAAGCTGTGGGGAGTTTGGCGCAGAAAATCAATATCGGTGACGTCGTAGAAGCGCAGAGCCAGCCGTGAGCCCCCCTGCCGCCGCAGCTCGTCTTTGTGGGTATGGGGAATATCCCAGTAGCAGTAGGCCCACTGGGGGTCGCGGGGCATGAGCACAATGCGGCTTTCACCGTAGCCGCTGGGCAAATCGGCTAGGCCATCATCCACGGTGGCCAAGACCTCCACCGGGGGCGGAGTTGGAGCTGTGTAGGCGGGAGTCGCCCCAGCGGTAGCGCCGGCCATAGCGGGTACCACCGCTGGCACCTTTGGGACAGAAACTGGCGCTGCTCCTAAACTGCGCTTGGCGTCAATAGCTTGAATGGCCTCAATTAGCTCGGTCTTGCGCATGCGGCTGTAGCGGGACACCTCATACTCACTGGCCACTTTGCGGAGCTGCCGCAGGGTCATTTCTTCTAAGGGTGGGCGGGGGGAAGACATAGAGCACTCTCCTCATAGAGACCAGGACGACAGACGATCAATCACGACAGGCCGAAGGGGATAGCTGCCAGCGGAGGAGCGCTACTGATCCCGCGCGGGATCGGTAGCGGTCTCCGTCTAGAATCTTTCTGCCTAGCTGCCGGGCTTCAGGTTCAGGTGGGGATCAACCGTTGCCATGTAGCATGCCAAAAACTACCGCTGGGATCAAGCCCCTGGCAAGGCTTTTCTGGCTCTGTTAGCGAAGGAGTAGGGGTTCGGGGATCAATTTGTCACAAGATCATGACAAATTGATCCCCATGCGTATTATTGCGTCAGGAAATCATGACTTTAGCGATGGCTGGGAACGGGATAGGGAGGAGCGATCGTCCGGTTCTCTACCATGCGTTCCGATTTCGCATCCCCTGCTAGAGTTTGGAGATGCGAAGGTGATTGACGCCAACTCCCCTAAAGAACTGGCGACAACTACGCCCATTTGTTTCTGTAGCCCGCCCATGACCTCTGACCCTGCTAATCCTGTCGACGCTGCCAAGGGCAGCCGCATCATCAGTCGGCTGCTACCTCCGGCCATTCGTCTGTGGCTGCACACCCAGCTCGACCACCTGGAGGGGCTAGAGTTCGCTATCGATGGCAAAGATCGACAGATTCTAGGCGGCTACCTGCCAAGGGTGACCCTGGCAGCTCGCCAGGCGGTGTACCAGGGGCTGCACGTTAGTCAGGCCGAGGTCAAAGCGACGGATATTCGCGTCAATCTGCCCCAGGTACTGCGGGGTAAGCCGCTGCGACTGTTGCAGCCCTTTCCCGTAGATGGCCAGGTGACAGTGCTAGCTGAGGATCTGCGAGCTTCTCTGGGTTCCCCACTGCTGGGTCAGGGATTGCGTGACGTGCTGAAGCATCTGCTGGCTGGAGCAGTGTCGGAAAAACAGGTGCCTCTAGTGCGCTGGCTGGGCGACGGGGATAAGCCTTCCGAGGTTGATATTGCTCTGGCGAGCGATCGCATGACGCTGCACTGGCCAGGGACATCCCTTAGCAATGATGCCCTGGAGCTAACTTTGGGGTTGGCGATGCGGGATGGGCGGTGGCTGTGTTTAGAGCAGCCGGTGGCCACGGTGGTTTCAGCAACCGGAGAGCCGCAGTCGCCGATTGTGTTAGACGAGACTGCCTTTGACCTGGGGCCAGAGGTCGATATTCGCCAGCTGGCGGTTACCCCCGCAGGCATTGACCTGGTGGGTATGGTACAGGTCATTCCAGCTGACTAGTTCCACATGCCCGCATATAAGCTGTGAGCGCGGGCATGTGGAACTAGTTTGTAGTCTTGCTTAACCCCTAGCCTTGGCTTTTTTCTCGGGCAGATTGCGGGGTGGAATTGCCCGACCTTCATAAAATCGGCGTTCTAAAATCCCCAAGCCCGCCCAGGCCGCAGCGGTGGACAAAGGCACCAGACCCATCAGGATGGTGGCAAAACTGGTGAGGCTGCCCGTGGCGATCGCGATCGGCAGCAGCGACCAGACCACCGCACTCACCCCCAGCAGCCCCCAGCGAAGTTTTTGGATGCGATCCAGCGCTGTGCGGCAGCTGTGGCAGTGCTGGGTGTGGGAGTGGTAGCGATCGAGCAGCGCGACTTGGCTCAACGCCGGTTCAAGGGATTGCCCAGGGAATGGATCGGCCTCAAAATCGCTGACCCAGTTACGAAAGGCCAGCACGTAGCGATCGGCCTGGGTGGGCAGGTAGCACGCCTGGGCGTAGGTGCGATTGGCTCTCTCCAGTTCGCGCTCTTGTAAGTGCAGAAAAATCTGGTCATCTTCGAGCACGCCATTGTTGCCAATGTGGCTATACCAGCGAGGTGTGAGGCCAATCACCGTAGCGGGCAATTTTGACGAAAACTTAAAGGGAAAGCGGGCAAACAACCGGCACTTGCCCTTGCTCATCGGGGTGGCGTAAACCACGGTCAGGGTGCGGCCAAACTGCTTTGAAGTGAGGTCGTGGTACATCAGTGCCGGGGCGACGAAGGTGGTGTGCTGGGTTCCCAGCGTGCCCTTGCGGGGGCCTTCAGGCCAGAGTCCCTGGAATCCCTGCTTCCCGGCATTCAGCACCTCCATTTCCATGGGGGCCGCGTTTTCTCGCTTGCCGACGGTTTTGTGGTGGGTGTAGGGAATGTGGCTGACATCTAGCACATTTTCGAGCAGGGTGAGGGCGTCGTAGGGCAAGTCGCGAAAGGTGTTGAGCACAACCCAGCCGTCGGGTTCCTCCTCAACTGGACCCATAATGGGCACCTCAACTTGAGGCGCATTCTCTGCTTTGCCAGGATAGACAAACAGCAGCCCCTGCCGGACGGCAGTGGGCATAGAGACAGCGCAGGCCCGACCCGACTGCTGGGCCTTGGCCTCAGCCGCCTGCTGAGGAATATAGGTGCAGGCACCGTCGCCAGAGAATGTCCAACCGTGGTAGGGGCACTCTAGCTCACCAGATTCATTCACCCGGCCCTCGGATAGGGGAGCGAGGCGGTGGGGGCATTTGTCTTCGAACACGCGCCAGGCCTGACCCTTGGCATCCCACCAGATGACGATGCCCCGGTCGAGCAGGGTGAAGCGGGTAGGCTGCACCGGGTCAAGGTCTTCTACATAGGCAACGGGGTACCAGGCCTCGGCCCAGTCAAACCGGGCGGGATTGGGGCCACCGGCGGGCAAGGCGGCGGTGAAACCCGTGGACTGGGGAGCGATCGCAAGGGATGTCATGGGCTAGTCCCGGTGGTAAACCATTTCTCTTTACATTCTGCAATATTTTTGTGAGTCAGGGGCTGGGTTGCGTCGGTGATTCTCCCCTGGGGCGATCGGGCTCGGATGCCCAAAACCTCAAGAAAGGGTAGAATGCGCTAGACATGAGCCATATTTGAGATTTCGGTAGGCTTACCCAGGCTGTTTTTAGCTACTGTGCCTTAATTTGAAGTTAAATTGTCTCGATTAAGTGCCTTTCTGGTAGCGGAATGCTTTAGCTTTAGCGCAGGGTAGAGCAAGTCTAGTATCCAGTCAGGGCATGACTTTTAGACTAGGTTAGAAAAATTGTTTCTCCGGCTCGAGCTGAGCTTTCTCAATGAGCGGCAGTCGGGAATAGGGTTAGGGGCTTCTGTATAGCTATAGGTGAGCCCCACTGTGCAGCGGCTAAGGTCGAAGGCGGGTGTGGCGGGTAATAGCTTGCCAAACGTAATTGCTTCTCTCTTGCTATGTCTGACGCATGACGCGCCAATCCCTTCCCCAGCCCGATATTAGTCAATCGCAGATTCTCGACATAGTGACTGCAATCTGCGAGGCGTCGGCAGCGGGCGGTGAGCTAGAGGCGTTGCTTCAGCAGGGGGTAGATCGGCTGCGATCGCTCCTCGATACCGATCGGGTGGTGATCTATCAGGTGTTATCTCCCGAGGATGGCTTGGTCATCGCTGAGTCGGTGGCTGCCCCTTGGCAGCCTTTGCAGGGCGAGCGAATCAATGAATCCTGCTTTGCCAGCAGTGAGGAAGATCGCTATCGCCGGGGCCAACTGAGTCTGGTGGCCGATGTGCAGCACAGCACCCTTGACCCCTGCTACGCCGAATTGCTGAGTCGCCTACAGGTGCAGGCCAACTTAGCGGTTCCGATATTCGCGGGGCCGCACTTATGGGGCCTGCTCATTGCCCACCACTGCCGCAGCCCCCGCCCGTGGAACTTATCGAGCTGTGATTTGCTAGTGCATGCGGCGCGTCACCTTGGCCAAGGCGTTTACCAACACGGACTGCAACAGCAGCTCCAAGCCTTTTCTGTCCGTAGCCAAACTGAGCAGCTGTTTGATCTCTTTACCCATCACGTTGAGCAAGTTTTGTTTATTCGCGATGCGGTGTCTGGCCAGTTTTTGTACGTCAGCGCCGCCTACGAACGCATTTGGGGCCATGCTCCCGCACTGCTCTACAGCGATCCTGGCCTGTGGCTCCGGCAGATACATCCTGACGATTTGCCTCAGGTGCAGGCCTCCCTGGGCCGACAGTTTGAAGGCAATTCTGTGCGGCGGGAGTATCGCATCGTGCGCCCCAACGGCGACGTGCGCTGGGTGCAGGCCCATGTGCAAGTGGTCAACGATGACCAAAATCAACCCCGCTATATGGTGGGCTGGGCCGAAGACTGCACAGAGCGCCGGGAGTTGCAGGCCAGTCTTAGGGCGACCGAGGCTACCCTCAGCCGCCGAGTGGGGCAAGAGCAACTGCTGCGCATGCTGACGGCGCGCATGCGCGAAAGTCTCGATCTGGAAACTATTTTGGGTGCTACGGTAGCCGGCGTTAAAACGGTGTTTAGTGCCGACCGAGCGGTGATTTTTCAGATTTTGGCCAATGGCGATCGCCGCATTGCCCAGCAGGCGACCAACCCCGAGTACATTACCATCACCGACAGCATGATTCCGTCAGGGCCGCTGCCTGCGGCCTACCTGGAGAGGCTATATACGTGGCAGCCCTACATCATCAATGACATGGCGGCAGAGCCCTGGCCACCTGACTTGACCACGTTTCTCTCGACTGTTGGAGTTGAGTCGGCGATGATTGCGCCCATTGCCCATCCCTTTGGGGGCGACCGCCATCCCCTGTGGGGCATTTTAGTGGTCCATGCCTGCGGCGAACACCGCCAGTGGCAGCCCTTTGAAGCCAACATGCTGCAACACTTCGCTGATCAGCTCAATACGGCCCTGCATCAGGCCGAGCTGTATCACCAGCTTCAGGCGGCTAACCAGGAGCTCGATCGCATCGCTAAGGTAGACAGCCTCACGCAGCTCGCCAACCGCCGCTGGCTCGATGAATACCTCAGTCAGCAGTGGCAGCGGCTAGCTCGAGAGCGCAAACCGCTGAGCGTGGTGCTGGCTGATGTCGATTATTTCAAACCCTACAACGACACCTACGGCCACGCTGCGGGAGATCAATGTCTGGTAGAAATTGCCAGCGCTATGCGCTTCGGCGTTCGTCGCCCCGCTGACCTGGCCGCCCGCTACGGCGGTGAAGAATTTGCCCTGGTGCTGCCCGATACCGACACCGCCGGGGCCATTCGCGTGGTGCAGCTGGTGCGCCATCACCTGCAAACCCTCGCTCTGCCCCATGGGGCCAGCCCCAGCGGCGATACCATCACCCTCAGCTTTGGAATTGCCACCGTCAGACCCAGCCCCGACAGCTCAGCCGAGGCCATTTTAGAAATCGCTGACCAGGCCCTCTACGCCGCTAAAGATGCCGGCCGCGATCAGTATCAGGTGTTTCAACCTCGGTATTAGGTCAGGGGCACGAGCATCAGTGCACCGTAAGCCACAGCGGTCAGCGCCACCGTGACTCCCAACAGCCCTTGGCTAAACCTAGAGCTGAGTCGGGGCAGCAGGTAGGCGCTGGCGATTAGCACCAGCACCAGTTCTATCGTGGCCCCCAAACGGCCGAAGTGATCCACATCCCAGTAGGAGACGGGGCTCATGAAGCGCACCGAGCTGAGGGGCCAAAAGTGCTGGTGGGCATCGTCGTGGTGCAGGGGTAGGTCGGCTAGGTGGTGCAGCACCATGCTGGCTCCCAAAAACCCGATCGAGGGGCCGAACCACGACCGCCTAAGGCTATAGCCCAGCGCTACACCCAGCAGCCCCAGAGGAATGGAGTTGCCCACGGCAAAGATGGCCTGCCAGGGCTGGCTGTAGTAGGCCTCGCCCCAGATAGTTTGCTCGGGTAAACCCTGTCGACGAGCCCAGCCGTAGAATACAAACATGGCCGCATCGGGAATCAGCGCACCGATCAAGATCGGCCAGGTCATCGCTGGAGCCTCCGGGCGACGCAGCAGAGCCAGGTTGAGAATTAGGTGACTGGGAGTATTCATAGGGCCTATGGTACATCGACCGATTTATCTCGACTGCCATGCCACAACCCCGGTAGATCCGCGGGTGGTAGAGGCGATGCTGCCGTTTTTTACCGAGCACTTTGGCAACCCCGCTAGCCTTACCCACGCCTACGGCTGGGAGGCCGAGGCGGCAGTGACGAAAGCCAGGGAAACCCTTGCCGCCGCTATCCACGCCAGCCCTGAAGAGATTATCTTTACCAGCGGAGCCACCGAGGCCAACAACCTGGCGATTAAGGGTATCGCCGAAGCGTGCTTTAGCCGGGGGCGGCACATTATTACGGTGCAGACCGAGCACAGTGCTGTGCTCGACCCCTGCCGCTATCTCGAATCTTTAGGCTTTGAGGTCACCTACCTACCGGTGCAGCCCTATGGGTTATTGGATCTCGATGCTCTGGAGAAAGCTTTTCGCGACGATACCGTGCTGGTGTCGGTGATGACGGCTAACAACGAGATTGGGGTGCTGCAACCCCTGGCCGAGATTGGGGTGCGGTGCCGCGATCGCAACGTCTTCTTCCACAGCGACGGCGCTCAAGCGATCGCCAAAATTCCCCTCGACGTAGAGGCCATGAACTTAGATCTACTATCGCTGACAGCTCACAAGGTCTATGGTCCCAAGGGCATCGGTGCCCTTTACGTGCGACGGCGGCCACGGGTGCCCCTGGCCCCGCAGCTCCACGGCGGCGGTCACGAGCGGGGTCTCAGATCGGGCACCCTATACCCGCCCCAAATTGTAGGGTTTGCTAAGGCAGTGGAGCTAGGTCTAGCCGAAATGGAAAAAGAATCCGCTCGGCTGATCGCACTGCGCCAGCGCCTTTGGAATAGCTTGCAACCTTTGGGCGGAATGCATCTCAATGGCCATGCCACCTTGCGGCTGCCCGGTAACCTTAATGTCAGCTTTGAGGGGGTCGATGGCCAGGCGCTGCTGCTGGGGCTGCGCGGGATCGTGGCGCTGTCATCGGGGGCGGCCTGTAGCACTGCCAGCACCGCCCCTTCCCCCGTGCTCAAGGCCCTGGGGCGGGAGGATGGGCTAGCCTACGCCTCGCTGCGTTTTGGCCTGGGGCGGTTTACTACCGCTGCTGAGATCGACCAGGTGGCAGCTGGGGTGGTGTCCACGGTGCAGGCGCTGCGTCAGGCGACGGTTTGAGTACCCCCACGGTTGACTCAATGGGGCATAATGAGAATTAGCTTTGGGGCTCAGGGGCATCGGCAAGAGCATTGCCCAGATTCGATTTACACCGTGTAGTGTTAAATTCCCCGGCAGGCCTATGACAACCCAAGCCCGTCAGCTTAGCGACCTTCTCAAAGCCGGTATTGAGCAAGCCCGGCTGGGCTATTTTGAGGCGGCGATCGCCCAGTTTGCTCAAGCCGTTGCCCTAGATCAAACCTGTGCTAAGGGCTTCTACAATCGGGGCTGTGCCCACCGCGATCTGGGTCGTAACGGGGCTGCGATCGACGACTTTTCGGCGGCCCTGCGCCTAGAGCCAACTTTCACCAATGCCTACATCAACCGGGGCAGCGTCTATCGGCTGGTGGGTCAGCTAAGCGAGGCCCTAGGTGATCTAGACCGGGCCATTGAGCTACAGCCCACTTCGGTGAAAGCCTACGGCAATCGGGGCCGCATCAAGCTTGATTTAGAAGACTATGCCGGGGCGATCGCAGACTTTTCGGTGGTGCTAGTAGAGCAGCCTAAGTTCACTAAAATTCTGCTGTGGCGAGGGTTGGCCTACCTGAAGCAGGGGGCGATCGCCGCCTTGGCCGAACACCGCCGCGAGGCCTACCAGTTTGCTGTTGCTGACTTTTCTCGGTTGTTGCAGAGTCAACCCAACCACGCCGAAGCCTACAACTACCGGGCGGTAGCCCACTTTCAGCTGCGCAACACCTACCAGGCCACCCTCGACATCAACCGCGCCCTCGATTGCCAGGTTGACTATGCCGAGGCTTACATTAACCGGGGCATGCTGCGCCACGAGCTGGGCGACTTTCAGGGGGCAATCGACGACTACACCACGGTCTTACAGCTCAACCCCGAACTACAAGATCGCTCCTACAACCAGACCCTAGTGGGCCTAGCTCTCGACAGCCCCGATGCCACCCTGAGCGAAGACACCCCCCTCAACTTGCGCTTTCGCCTGGCCGACCTGTATGACAGCCGGGGGCTGCTACGGGCCCAGGTGGGCGACATGGAGGGGGCGATCGCCGACTACACTCTGGCTCTGCGCTTTAACCCCCACAGCGGTCGCATCTTGGCTAACCGAGGCCGCGTGTTTAGCCGCCAAGAAGACTATCCAGCGGCGATCGCTGATTTTGACTGCGCCCTAGAGATAAACGAGAGTGATGCCATGGCATACTGCGATCGCGGCTACGCCCTTTACTTTCTTGACGAGTGGGAGCTAGCTCTCGACGACTTCAACTGCGCCATTGATATCAGCCCCTCCCTAGCCGAGGCCTATATCGGGCGCGGCCACACTAATATTCGTCTGGGCCATGGGGCTGCCCTGGCTATGGATGACTTTCGCAAAGCCTTAGAGCTGTCGTGGGATAGCCGCAAATCGGAGCGATCGCGCCCGCTCTAGCCATTGCTGCGATCACTACCGCTGTAAAACAATCCCTGGCGCTGAGCCTGAAGTAATCGTCAATCTCAGCTGGCCTAGTCAACCGCACCGGCTCGACTATTGGGAGTCTCATACCTACCCTTTGAGCTAAACACCATGGGAAAACAGGTTTCAGCAGGCCGCAAACACCCCTGGTTGGGCAGCGTGGTCGGAGCTTTGGTAGGTGCCGTCGGTCAATATCTCATTGCGGTGCTCTTTTTTTACTACGTATTCAACTGGGGTGGGCCGTTTTTTCGAAATCACGCGGGCGTTAGTTTGCCTGCCCTAGTGTTGTCATACCCGGCCTGGATATTTTTTGGGCTATCCGCTGGGCTAGGAGGACTAGGGGGTGCCTTAGGCGGCACGACGCGGCGATTGGCCAGAGGGGCAGCCCTAGGCGGTGGCACGGTTGGGTTGGTCTATCTGGCGCTGGTTGTGGTGCCACTCAACCGCATGATTGAGCTGAGTGGCGGCGACATTACCGACTACTCGACTGATACTTGGGCTGTTGTCCTCAGTCTGGTAGCGACTGTGGTTTGGGGGGCGATCGCAGGCACCAGTGCCGCCGCCATCCGAAAAATCGCCCTAACTCGGCCTAACACCTCACGCTAAGAACGTTTTGGCAAGTGGGGTCTGCGTTGACCAGCCGGGCCAGTCTTCGACTATTGCCCCCTTACCCATCCCACTGCCGCAGTTATCCCCATCAAAGCTGCAACGACCACCGTATCTGACGGCTACCTTCTGTAGGCATCACTAAGCTGTTACCGTCGTCTACCACGGCTAGGGCTACGACGTGGGGCCGAGCGCCGTGAATTGCTGCCAAAACTACCGCCTGAAGGCCGAGCGCGCTCATTTCGTCGGTTGTTACGTCGCAAATTACTGTTACCGACACCATTGCCTGAAGGTCTATTGGTGTTAACCCGCGGGGCAGTGCTACCGGGTGAGCGTAACCTGCCACTGGCCCGATACTGACGGTTCCGATGTTCAGCAGGGGGTGCTTGATAGCGTGACTGATAGCGCGAAACAGCTTCGTTGTAGCTGCGACCATAACCACCGTGGCCGACCAGTGCTACACCCGGTTGATAAATCGGCGGCATGTAGTATTGCGGACGGAAGAGTAAGCTGCCAACCGCCTGACCCGCTAGCGCTCCTGCAAATGGCGTCCAAAAGCTTGGCTCTCGACGAACAATGACGACTTCTTCCTGTCCAGTCTGCGGATCGGTTTGAGTGGCAGTGACGTTGTGAACATATTCGATTCGAAAATCGGGTGTTAGATACAGCGCAGGTTGTCCGTTTTCAACGCGCAGTTCACTCGATTTGCCCGCAGAAATTTCTTCGTTGGTTAATTGTGCCAACGGCAAATTGGCGCTGCGAAACATCGACTGCCCAGGCGCAGTGTTAAGCAACATTAGGCTATATTCACCCGAACTGTCGTCGTAGGTAGCTTGCTGGACGGGATAAGCTCCATCTGTAATGGAGGTAGCAGCAACAGGGGCAGTTGTTTCTTGCGGAGGTTGCGGTGCTGGCTGCGAAGTGGAGTAATCTTGTGGGCTAGTACAGGCAACCGACGACCACACTAGGGTTAATGCTAATAAAGAAGCAGAAAGTTTACGCATCATTGTAGTTAGGGGAGAGGCATTATGAATCAGAAAAACTAGAGCGGAATGAGTTCAGGGAAGCTTTCAATCAGTTGGTCTGATGTGAGTTGGTCTCCCAATTGAGCAGGAGAAAAATGTATTTGAATCGCTCTTAAAGTTCCCCTGTAGTTCAGGTTGACTAGAGCTTTTAAGCCTGCCTTTAATGCAGTCACATCGGCTAGATTATTTTCTAGTTCGGGCACTTCGCCTTCAGAAGCAACTACAAGCATGACAACCACATTTTGTGTCACGGGGATGGCGAAATCCTCACTTCTGCTAGAGTCAGAATCTATTGCGCTACCATAACGTCCAGCCGAGTCGGTAAATAGCTCATTGACGTAATCTCCAGCATCACCCTCGTCCCAAAGAACATCTCCCTCATTGGCTGCCGATTGCCAAAAAGTTTCATACTCCAGCAAGCTTTCGCAAACCCGCACGAGTTGATCGCCCAGCACTTGCATATCACCTTCTGAATCGATCGCCTCACGTGCCGTTTGATTAAGCACACCTAGGAGTGGTGCTACTTCTCGGCCTGAGAGATGCACAAAAATGCGACACACAACAAAGCGGGTCTGTCCGCTAATCTGACTGAAGCGATCGCGCAAACTCATGGCAGGTTGATCAAGAAAGGCACACAAGCTCTATTCTAGATAGCCAAATTCACGATGTTCTTGATCTAAAGGCTGATTGATGGGGTGGTTTCTACCATGGTTTAGGCGGATAACTCAACAGAGGGTTAGACTGGTGCGTTACGCCAGACTAATAGAATGCAAGCTGCATCCTGTACAAGTCGAGTTATTTCCACCAATGCTGTAGTGATCACCGCAATGGCATTACAACTTCGCAAACTTGTGAAGTTACCGATCAAACTTACAAAGTTAATAATCAAGTTTTATTTGTTACTTGGCGATCGATAAATGTATGTAGTCCAGCCAAAACCGGCCTAAGGATACTAAAACAGGCCCCAACTCTTATTAAAAGAACATCCTCAGGTGGATGTGCCCAGACTGGGCTAGTCTTACATCTACGGCGTGAAATTGGACAAATCTAAATTCAAAACTCCGCAGCCTCCGCGAGAGGGAGAGACTACGGAGCGGGTAAAACCCTTGCTATATGAGAAACGAGCATGGCAGGATTCGAACCTGCGACCCCTAGAACCGGAATCTAGTGCTCTATCCACTGAGCTACATGCCCTTAGGCTGCACCATTCTAGCATCTGTTGAGGGCATTGAAACGATACACGGGCTTTTGTGCCTAGAGATCGCGCCAAACCCTTAGGATAGGCAGAGCAGCGATCGCCCGCCCCCAGCAAATCTCAGACGGGCCGCGCCTGTGCCCTTTCTTCACCACTGTCGCTCTATGACTCAACCTACCGATCGCCTCGACGCCACCGCCGCTGCCCTCAACCAAGAGGCTGAAGCAGCCAACCTGTCAGAGGAGCAGTATCGCCGCAAAATGCAGCGCCGCCAGGAGGTGCAGCAGCAGCGTATCGCCGAGCGCAATGTTGAAAAGGGTTTGGTGATTATCAACACCGGCAACGGCAAGGGCAAGACCACCGCCGCCCTGGGCATGGTGCTACGCTCCCTCGGCCATGGCTATAAAGTAGCGATCGTGCAGTTCATCAAAGGCGCATGGGAACCGGCGGAGAAGGCGGTGCTGGAGCGGTTTGGCGCCCAGCTCACCTTCCAAGCCATGGGCGAAGGGTTTACCTGGGATACGCAGGATCGCGATCGCGATACCCAAACCGCCCAAAACGCTTGGGAAACAGCTCTTTCTTACATTCGTAACCCCGAGTACAAAACCATCCTGCTCGACGAAATTAACATTGCTCTCAAGCACGGTTTTTTGAGCGCTGATCAAGTGGTGGCGGGGCTGGCCGAAAAGCCGGAAATGACCCACGTCATTCTCACCGGGCGAGGTGCACCCCAAGCACTGATTGACAAGGCCGACCTGGTGACGGAGATGACCTTGGTAAAGCACCCCTTCCGCGAACAGGGAATTAAAGCCCAACCGGGCATCGAATTTTAGGATCTGCGCTGCCGTAGGGTGGGCACTGCCCACCATCAGAACAGCCGTTCTCAGGCCACCCCTCAATTCCAAACCCCTGATAACCTATGGATCGCTACGCCACCCTACGCCACATCCAAAGCCTCGACCCCGAGCGTGACCACTCCGAAATCTGCTGCCTGCTGGCAGGCTACGAATTCCCCTGGGATGTAACCCGCGCCCTGGAAGTTGCCCTGCTGCGGACGTTTTGCATCCCCAGCGTGTCGGCGCTGCTCGATCGCACCGGTGAGTTTCGCCACCACGCTCAAAAGCGCTACGACGACACCGGCATTGTGGTGTCTGAAGCGTTCAAGCACGGCTACGACAGCCCCCGAGGCGCCGCGTTTATTCAGCGCATGAATGCCATTCACCGCCACTACGCCATTAGCAACCACGACTTCCTCTACGTGCTCTCAACCTTTGTGTATGAGCCAATTCGGTGGTGCGATCGCTTTGGCTGGCGGCCCTTCTGCGAGCAAGAGCGACAGGCCTGCTACTACTTCTGGCGAGCAATTGGCGATCGCATGGGCCTTCAAGACATTCCGCCGACCTACGAGGCGTTTGAGCAGTTTAACCGCGAGTTTGAAGCCGAGCATTTTGCCTACGCCCCCACCAACCAGCGGGTCGCCGACGCCACCCGCCACATGCTGCTGTCCTGGTTCCCGGCTGTCACCCGGCCGGTGGTGAACTGGGGTCTGCCCTGCCTGCTCGACCCGCCCTTGCTAGCAGCGCTGGGATGGCAGCCGGTGCCGGTGGCAGTGCAGCAGTTGGCTAACACCGCCCTCAAAGCTCGCAGTCGCCTATTGCGTCGCCTGCCGCCGCGCACCGAGCCCGATTTCTTTGTCGATCAATCCATTCGCAGCTATCCCGAGAGCTATACCGTGGAAGATATTGGGCCAGAGGCGCTGCGATCGCGGCTTTAGGCGTTTTGCCGCCAACGCTATTGGTAGGGTTATGCACTATCATCAAAAGCCATAACCGCTACTGGTAGCCCCATGCCCTCCGACTATCAGCCCTCCTTGCTCTCCGATACCGATCTGCGGGCGGCGGATCTGTCCTGGGCCTACAACCGTCCGGCGGGAGCGACCATGCTAGCCGACGAACTCCAGGGCTGGAAGCAGCGCGTGGCCCAGTTTCAGGCCACCGTCAAGTCTGATCCGCCGGTACAGGGGACGCTGTTTGAGGTAGCCAGCGATTCATCTGCGGATACGATTGATCCCTTTACCCTGCCGCCCCGCAATGCCGAGTTTTGGCGGGGACAGTTTCAAGAGTCGGGGGTGCCCGCCCTGTATTTTGTGGTCGATCACGACGCGGCGGTGCTGCTCTACGTGGGCGAAACTGTCAAGTCAAACCAGCGCTGGAAAGGGGTGCACGACTGCAAGCGCTACATTCTTAGCTATGTGGAAGCCCATCGGGTTCACCAGCTGCCTGTAGCGGTAAACATTGGCTTTTGGCCCCACGCCGACTGCGATCGCAAGGCCCGTCAGAGGCTAGAGCAAGAGCTAATTTGCCGCTGGCGATCGCCCTTTAATAAAGAAAACTGGGCAACGTGGAGCACTCCATTTGTAGGCGGCAAGCTGGATGCCTAGCGCCCGCCATGCCAACCTTTTGCAGTAAACATTAGCTAACGATTCTGAAATCCTGGACCTTGAAGGTAGTTGACTAGGGCGATCGCCAGGCCCCCCAGCAGGGCATAGATGGCCATGGCGATCAAGTTGTTGAGGTCAAAAATCTGAGTGGCGTCAGCGCTGGTGGGGCTGATAAAGAGAGTCGA
Source organism: Leptolyngbya subtilissima AS-A7 (assembly GCF_039962255.1). NCBI lineage: Bacteria > Bacillati > Cyanobacteriota > Cyanophyceae > Leptolyngbyales > Leptolyngbyaceae > Leptolyngbya > Leptolyngbya subtilissima. Next base: position 38,939 of record NZ_JAMPKY010000011.1, read on the forward strand.
GAACGGCCGCATGAACGGTTCTGACAAGGTATAAATGGTTTGGGCAAAGGGGTTGTTGGGGTTAGCGCTGGACAATCGCAAGAACAACCGCAGCGCCAGCAGCACCTCTAACGCCCCGACCAGCAGCACAATAGAGTTGCGCACCCAGGCCAACCGAGCCCGTCGCTGGGCTGCCCGCAACCGATCGTGCTCCTGCCTGAGACGATAGACCTCCTGGTTGTGAATGAGTTCTCGGTCGCGTTCAAACTCACTGTGTCCGTTGGGTCTTTGGCTCATGGGGGGGTATTGCCTGCAATTAACGGTTCTTGGTGCTAAAGCAACCGCTACGTTAGCTAAAACATAACGCAGCTTGGCCAGCGCTACAGTTTGGCTCACTTTATTTATATAGAGTATGGCTCAGAAGCTATCTCTGCCAGGGATATTACCAAACCAGCACAAATAGTGCCTACCACCATAAGTCAATGGGATAGGAAATCTATAGGACAGCAGCGCCGCGATCGCCAGACCAAGTTGCAATAATGGAGGGGCGCACCCAAGCAACAAGCTATGCCCCTGATGCAGAGCAGGAACCTATGGTTTGAGCCACTGACTGCGGCCCATGCCGACGAGCTCTTCTCGATTTTGGTCACTCCCTCGGTTCTGGCTTTTATCGATTCGCCTGCAAGTCTGCCAAGTCGCGCAGACCTCAGAGAAGAATACGCCAACCGAGCGAGGGGACCCGTGGATTTAGCTAACGAGCGACGGTTCAATGTAGCTGTACGGTTGAAAACCCTTCTCGCTCCAGCGATTGGACGCCTTGAGGCAACTGGGTACGGCGAGTGGGGAGAGGTAGCCTATCTGTTTGGCGAAGCTTGGTGGGGAAAAGGATTAGCCTTTGAAGCGATGCTCTGGTGGCATGGTTACTTGGCAACTACCGCCCCCCAAACTGTATGGTGGGCGATGGTGCACCCAGCTAACGACAGGAGTATACGACTGCTGCACAGGCTAGGGTACGAGGAAATGGAATTTAGCCAGTCCCCCAACCTGCGCTCCTACGATGTCGGCGATCGCTGCTTTGTCCGATCTACTACCTAGCCAGCACTAGCGAAGCGAATCTTCAAGTAGTCGTCTTCCATCTTGGCCCCAGCGGGTTGCAGGGCCGCCAAAGCCTGGGGCAGCACTAAGTTGCGGCGGTGGTTGCCGATGCGCACATTCAGCTCGTCTGCCGACTTGCTCAGCTCAATCTGGTCCTTGGGAATGCCAGGCAGATAGAGTTCCAGGCTGTAGCTGCCTTCCTCTTGCACCACGCGCAGGGTGGTCTCTTTGTAGTAGACCTGAGTGGGGTCTTCGTCGGTATAGAGGGTTTCTTTGAGGCGCTGGAGAGATTCTAAGCCACACAGTTCTTCGGCAAATAGGGGCGCCTCTTTCACCGGCAGCGGATGAAAGTTCTCATGAATTTCGTGCCTATACTGCTGCTGCTTTTCCTTCATCCGCTGGAAGAAGGGGTCCTGCACTTCGTCGGGGATGATGCGGTTGGCGATCACCAGATCGGTACCCACGTTGTAAAGGCTGAGGTAGGCATGGGCCCGGAGCGATTCTTTAATCACCATTTTTTCGGGGTTGGTGACCAAACGTACGGAGGTGGTGCCCGCGTCGGTGAGCACTTTCTCTAGCTCGATCAGCTGCTCGTAAAATTCGTAGGGAGCATCCATCACCTCTTTGGTGGGCAGGTTAAAGCCCGCCACCGGGCGAAAGAAGGGCTGCACCAGGGGTCGCAGGGCTTCGGAAACGGCCTGGAAGGGTTTGTAGAGTTTGCGCATGTACCAGCCCGCCACCTCGGGTAGGCTGAGCAAGCGCAAGGCGGTGCCAGTGGGAGCTGAGTCGATAATCAGCACGTCGTACTCGCCTTCGTCGTGGTGGCGCTTCATGCGCACCAGGCTAAAAATTTCATCCATGCCGGGAAGAATGGCCAGCTCTTCGGCCTCAATGCCTTCGAGACCGCGGGCCTGAAGTACGTCGGTGATGTAGCGCTTCACCGCGCCCCAGTTGCCTTCGAGTTCCATCAGGGCGTCGAGTTCTGCGCCCCACAGGTTGGGCTGCACCAGGCGAGGCTCGTGGCCTAGTTCGATATCGAAGCTATCTGCCAGGGAGTGAGCGGGATCGGTGCTCAGAACCAGGGTTTTGTAGCCCAGTTCTGCGCAGCGCAGGCCTGTGGCGGCTGCGACGGAGGTTTTGCCGACGCCGCCTTTACCGGTCATTAACAATACCCGCATGTGGGTGTCCTCGCCTTTTCCGTATGGTTCCCTATTTCTATAATCTATAGGGTTTTTGAGGTTTCCGCAGGGCGGGAGAGAAAGCATGTTGGGGCGTGATCCCCAAAATCATGATTTTTCTAAGCTTGAAGGCTTTTCGTGAAACCATTCCTGTTGTAGGGGCGAACGGTCGTTCGCCCATGTGAGGTCTCTACGTTTAATCCGAGATTTGAGGACGACGTGGGGATAGTTTGGACAGGGTGGTGGCGGCGCACAATAGGGAAAGACAGCCCGGTCTACCGCTGGGGCCATTTCGCTGGCCCCAGACCCCCATCGAGCAGGGACGTTCCGCCGCCCTGCACCCGACGGAAAGGAGTGACAGATCATAGGTTTAAACGTCTGTTCTGCAAACGGGTCTTTTGGTGACATTCAGCTGGGTAGGGTGGGCATTGCCCACCTTAATCTCTGATTTTCTAAAACTATTATCTCAAGCACTAAACGACCGCTTTCTTTGTCTGCTGGTTAGTGGCTCAACTTACGCTCTCGCTCCCCTAAGCTGCGATCGCATCCATTAACTCTTCTGCCATATCAAAGTTGGCGGTGACGGATTGCACGTCGTCGAGATCTTCGAGGGCGTCCATCAGTTTGACCAACAGACGGGCCTGGTCGGGGGCATCGACAACCAGCGTATTGCTGGGCAGCCAGCGGAGCTCTGCCTGTTGGACGGTTAATCCCTGGGCCTTAAGGCTGGTGTCGAAGGTCTCTAGATCGGCGGGGGCGCAGAATAGCTCGGCGGCGGGAATTTCTTCGTCGCGACGACCTAGCACCGTGGTCAGTTCGTAGGTCTCGGCCCCGGCCTCCATGGCAGCTTCGAGCAGGGTTTCTTCGTCGCCGGGGTGGACGATGGTGACGACGCCTTTTTGCTCAAACATCCAGCCGACGCAGCCGGTTTCGCCCAGGTTGCCGTTGCTCTTGCTGAAGGCGGCGCGCAGATCGGCGGCGGTGCGGTTGCGGTTGTCGGTGAGGGCTTCGATTAGGATGGCGACGCCGCCGGGGCCGTAGCCCTCGTAGCGGATAGCCTCGAAGCTATTGTCGGCACTGAGGCTGCCGGAACCTTTGGCGATCGCGCGATCGATATTGTCGTTGGGCACCCCTGCCGCCTTCGCTTTATCGATTGCCGTGCGCAGCTGAAAGTTGCCCGCCGGGTCACCCCCCTGGCGTGCCGCCACAATGATTTCCCGCGACATCTTAGCGAAGACTTTGCCCTTGACGGCATCGACCCGCGCCTTTTGGCGCTTGATGTTGGCCCACTTGCTATGACCTGCCATACCTCACAAACGGATGCACTGCATGCTTGATTTTATCGCCCCGAGGGCAACCTCAGGAATTGACTAACGGGGCAGCGGCGCGCAAGGCAGCTCCAATCAGGCCCACCTGAGGGTTGAGCACAATGTGAACCGGTACCCGATCGAGCAGAGGGCTAACGCGGCCCTTGTGGGTAAAGGCTTCGAGGAAAGCTCCGGCAGTCATAGCGTCGAGGTTTTTGGCGGCGATGCCCCCGGCCACATAGAGGCCACCGTAGGGCAGCAGTTTGAGAGCGAGGTTGCCTGCCTCGGCCCCGTAGGCGGAGACAAAAATTTCCATGGCTTTGTGGGAGAGGCGATCGCGGCAGCCCACGGCGGCCTGGGCGATGACGGCGCCGGGGTCAACGGTTTTGGTGGAGAGGCCGGTTTGGCGTTCCCAAGCGGCGATCGCTTCAGCGATCTCTGGGGTCTCGGTGGCGAACTCGCGATCGCGCAAAAATTGGTAGATCGCCACAATGCCTTGACCCGACACCACTCGCTCCACCGACACGCGCGAGATCTGGTGCTTATCGAGCAGGTAGCGCATCAGCTGAAACTCTAGCTCTGAGCGGGGCGCGAAGTCGGCGTGCCCCCCTTCAGACGGAAACACTAGGGGACGCCCGCTCGTGGCTAGGGCAAACCCCTGACCCAGGCCGGTGCCCGCGCCAATGATGGCCACTGGGGCATTGCTATCAGGGTCGCCCGCTTGCAGGGTGTGGATGTCTTCGGCCGCGAGACCAAAGACCCCGTAGCCAACGGCTTCAAAGTCGTTGATCAGCTCAACCCGGTCGAGTTCGAGTTCGATCTGGAGGCGATCGCCCTCTAGCGACCAGGCCAAGTTGGTCAGGCTGGAGGTGTTTTCTACAACTGGTCCGGCGATCGCAAAGCAGGCTCGCTTAGGCGCGTAGGTGTGCCCGGAGTCCACAGCGGCCTGGTGCAAAAACTCTTTCACCATAGGCACCAGGTCGGGGTAGGCCTGGCTGGAGTAAGTGCGCTCAAACTCGTTTTTGAGAATCACCGGGGTCGATGGACTGGGTTCGCTGGCTTCGACCAGGCGCAGAATGGTTTTGGTGCCACCAATATCACCGGCAAGCAGATAGGTCATGGCTGGAACGTTCTGGGGGGCTAACGACAGTTGCGGGCAGATCCTGGTTTAGCTTACCGCTGCGAAAGCCCTCTAGATCAAGGGTGACGTAGGTGAAACCGTAGTCTTGCAGCGCCTTTACCAGGGCTTCAAGATCGGTGGCAGCTACAAATTCTTTAATATTTTCGACAGGAATTTCAATACGGGCGGTGTCAGCCTGCGATCGCACCCTGAGCTGCCGCAGCCCCAAATGCCGCAGGTACAGCTCTGCCTGGCCCACCCGCCGCAGCTTTTCTAGGGTGATGGCCTCGCCGTAGGGAAAGCGCGAACTCAGGCAAGGCTGGGCCGGTTTATCCCACCAGGGCAGCCCCAGTAGGCGCGAGATCTCGCGTACCTCAAACTTGGTGATGCCCACTTCAGCCAGAGGTGATCTGGCACCGCGCTCTTGCGCCGCCTGAATGCCGGGGCGGTAGTCGCCCAGATCATCGGCATTGACGCCATCCACCACGTAGGGGTAGCCCCGCTCTAGGGCCAAGGGCTTGAGAGTGTCGTGCAGCTCGCTCTTGCAGAAGTAGCAGCGGTTGATGGGATTGGCCGCGTAGTTGGGATTATCCAGCTCGTGGGTGGCGACAATTTCGTGAGCAATGCCGATCGCCGCTGCCTGCACCTGGGCTTCTTCTAAATCAGCGGGCATGAGTGAGGGAGAGTTGGCAGTGACGGCAAGGGCGCGATCGCCCAGCACGTCGTAAGCGACCTTGGCCACCAGGGTACTGTCGATGCCGCCCGAGTAGGCGATCAGCGCCCGATCCATCGTGGCGAATAGGGCTTTGAGCTGGTCAAGTTTTTGCGACACCATAGTTGAGCTACAAAAGTTGAAAGGATGCGGCCTAGAAATCAGGCTAGGCCAAAGGGCTGCCTGCCACCATCCTACCGAGGCGCCTTTCCCATTGCCCATTTCTCATGGTCACAGTACTTTGTGCTCCATCCAAATGGCGTTGGCGACTTCAAATTCAACTGTTCAGCACGGCTTCGTAAGCTTGCCCGGCTCGCTCCCAGGTAAAGGTGTCTTCAATTAGCTCGCGACCGCGCGCCGATAGGGTGGCACGCAGTTCGGGCTGGTCGAAGAGTTGGGCGATCGCCTCTACATACTCATCTACCGTGTTGGCCCGCAGCGCCCGCTGGGGCTGGTCTACGGCGAGACCTTCGAGACCGCGATCGCTCGCCAATACCGGCACCCCCGCCGCCATCGCTTCTAGAGTTTTATTCTTAATGCCAAAGCCCATGCGCATGGGCACCACACACACCGTTGCCCGGTGCAGATATTCCGCCACCGATGGCACCCGTCCAGTGACGACGACTCCCGGCAGATTACCTAACGCCCGCACTTCTAACGTGGGTTTGTTGCCTACCAGGTAGAGGGTGGCGTCAGGGTAGCGCTGGCGCAGAGGCGGCAAAATGGCTTGAGCTAGAAACTTGGCGGTGTCTACGTTGGCGATATAGTCCATCGCGCCGACAAAAACCATGCTGCGGCCGCTGGGGTCGGTGGGGCGATAGGGAAACTGCACCAGATCCACACCGTTAGGAACAATATGCAGGGGAGTAGCCCCGGCGATCGGGGTAAAGAACTGTCGGTCTTCCTCAGTAGTGATTACCAGGTCGGTGAATTTTTGGGCGTAGCGGCGTTCGTAGCGGCGCAGCAAAGGCAGGTTGAGGCGATCGCGCAGCGGCTTCTCCGCCGTTCCAGTCTCTAGCTGATTGACCAGAGTTCCGTAAAACGAGCTGTGGATATCGACCACTACTTTCTTGACTCGCTGACGATAGCTGGGGCGCACGAACACTTCATTGACGCTGTGCTCACAGGTAATGGCGTCGCAGTGGCCGCCCTCTACCCAGTCATCGATCCACTGCTGCATGGCAGGGGTGTGCAGGTAGGTAGTGCTGGGGGGTGTGCCCGTAGCGAGAAAGTGGGCAAAGCGGCTAATTTTTCCTCCTATCCCTGGCTGAAGGTCTGCGGCGGTGGGGCGAGGAAAGCACGTTAGTTTATCCACATGGGTGGATAGGGCATCGACCTCTTCATCCGTTACTTCGTCAGATCGCTGCGTTACCAGCGTGACCTCATGGCGCTGGGCCAGGTGCTTGAGCAGGTAAAAGGTGCGAATTTGGGTGCCCCCTAGGGTCGGCGGGTAGGGAAACGTCGTGGAGATCATCAAAATTCGCATCAGCCTGGTTCCCCCAAACGAGTAATGGCGTGGGCAGTCTCGGATAGCTTGGCCTGGGCCTGTCCTTGGGTGCGGGCGTGGGCGCACCACAGGTCCAGCGGAGTGATCGCTAGCTCCAAACCGGTGCCGCGTCCATTCAGGAGCTTAACGGTTGCCTGGGGCAGTTCTTTCAGGCCCCAGCGCAGCAGACGATAGCGTATTTCTTTTGCGGTGAGGGGGCGCATCAGATCTACGCCGTGCAGATCGTGCAGGTAGCGGTTTGAGCAGCCATAGCGGTACCACTGGCTCCGCAGCCCCTTCAGACTATCTCGATGGCGATGGTAGACCACGGCATTGGCGGCGTGGACGAGTTGCCATTCAGTGGCTTGCTGAATGCGCCAGCACAGGTCAGCGTCACCGCCCGTGGTCAAATGGGGCCGGAAGAGTCCAACTGTACCCAAAACTTCGACCCGCACCGCTAGGTTTGCCGTCTGGCCGTAGGGCAAAAAAGCATGGTTGAGGGTGTTGTGCTGGGACAGGGTGCCTTGGCGATCGGCATAGCGCTCTAGCCAGTTTTGGCTGGGTAGGGCCTGAATTTCCCCCGCCACCAACCCGACATAATGGTCGGCAAAGGGCTGTACCAGGGCGCCGAGCCAGCTAGGCTCAGGATGACAATCGGCGTCGGTAAAGGCGAGAATGTCACCCCTGGCGGCGATGATGCCAGCGTTGCGGGCGGCGTAGGAGCTTTGGATGGAGCTGTAGGTGATGGCCCGCAGCTGAATACCTTGGGAGGCAGCGGTTGTGGCGGCGGCTTGCAGGAGATCGGGGGTGCGATCGCAGCTACCATTGTCCACCAGCAAAAATTCGACGCGATCGGCCGGATACTGCTGCCCCATTAGCCGTTCTACTAGTCCGGGCAAATCGGCCTCACCGTTGTAGATAGGCACAATCACCGACACCGAGGGATAGACCATCGGCTGAGCCGCATCGGTTGTCACAGTGGGAACCGCCATCGTCTGTCACACAATCCACAGGGCAAACTGGTTCCAGTATGCCCATTGTCTTGGGGGATGTCCCGAGGCTGGAGCCGCGGTGCGATAGCTGTCGAGAGGAAGAGCAATCCGCAAGGACGATCGCGCTTCTCGCTATACTGCTGAACGCAACTCGTTGTTGGCTCTATGCGTTCTCTCCTGCAACCCTGCTTGACTGTTGGTCTTGCTGTCACTCTAGGCCTATCGGGCTGTGCCCCTGTCCCGGATGCGGCTTTAGAGGATGTCGTTCCGGCGGAACCCGCGATGCCTCCGGTTTACGAAGTCGTCAGCTTACCCGCTGCAACAGTGCATGTGGTCACTATTCCCGACCCGGTGCGCTACCCGGTGCAGGTGGCGGTGGTGGATGAGCTAGCGCGAGTTGACCAGATCGCCTCCCAACTTTGTGGGGCTGAAGGGTGCGTAACTGCCGCCCTTAACGCAGGTTTTTTTGACCCAAACAATGGCCTCACTACTTCCTACGTCGTGAAGGATGGCGCCCTGGTGGCCGATCCCAACCAAAACGAGCGACTGATCGGCAACCCTGACCTAGCTAGCTACATGGATAAGATTTTGAATCGCTCAGAATTTCGCCGCTACGATTGCGGTGGCACCCCAAGCTACGACATCACCTTCCATCAGGACCCTGTGCCCACGGGATGCGTCCTGGTGGATGCGGTGGGTGCTGGCCCTCAGCTGCTGCCCCAGGATACGTCGGTGGAGGAGGGTTTTATCGATCGCGCCACCCGCCGCGATGCCCTCGGTAGCCAGTCGCTCAATGCTCGCTCGGCGGTGGGCCTCAAGGCCGACGGCAGCGTGGTGATGGTGATGGTGGCCCAGGTGCCGGAAGTGTCGCCCTCAGGCATGACCATGGGGGAAGTGGCGGCCTTTCTGGGCGATCGCGGCGTCACTCAAGCCCTTAACCTCGACGGTGGCAGCTCCTCAACCTTGATGTATGGCGGCACTACCCACTACGGCCGTCTCAACAACTCCGGAGAACTAGTGCAGCGCCCGGTGAAATCGATTCTCTGGGTCGAAAATCTGCAACTGCAATAGTCATCGAGAAAGCTCTATTATGGGCAAAAGGCCTCGCCCCAGTTCAGCACTGTTGACTGGTCAGGATCTGTACATTCAAAGGAGACGATCTGGTTTTCGATGAGGCCAAAGGTCGTTTCCCAATCGGTCTGATCAAGCTGAAAAGTTACCATGCTGAGGGGTTGGCAACGATTGATCAAGCTAGTGCTAAGCGCAGTCATTAATTGTGGCGACTGCATAATTTGTGGTGCAGATTGCCCTTGAATACGCAACAAGATGCCTGTAGGTTTCTGCGCAGGATAGCTACTGTATAGATCACCTAGATCAACCGCTGAGGCATTACCGATGAATGCATTGTGCTCATCGTAGATCACATTATTGGCCTCTTCTAGGGCCGACCGACATGCCTGAACAGTATCCTCGCGAGAAGCTTGCGCTTGACTGGTTTGCGCCTGGCTGGGCTGAGGAAATTGAGCCACAAACAAAACGCAAGCAAAACTAACCAGTCGAGCCAGTTCTTTCTTTCTCATGGGACAGCTAGGGGGAAATAAAGAGTGAGCGTAGTTTTCCCAGATCACTAACGCTGTGCTCCACCATCCATTCCCCGCTTACTCCAGCGCCAGCCGCCGCTCCGCAAATGCTCGATTGTGGCGGAGATTTAGCTCCAGTTCCACTAGTTCACTGAGCTGGGTAGTGAGGGTTTCAATGCGCTTATTGGCTGCGACCCTGCGGTGGAGAGCTGCCCTAGCGAGATCTTCTCGACCGATGGCTAGGGCCTTCTCGGCAACGTGGTGCCATTCGTCGGCTGCTTTATAGGCGGTCTGCTGGTCGGCTAGGGTAGTGTTGTAGGCGGTGGCAATGTCGCCTAGGGCTTTTTGAAAGTTGGCTCGGGCTTCGACGGGGGTGGTGGTGTAGCGATCGCCCTCGGCCAGTCGCCGCAGTTCGGGTAGGTTAAGCTGGTCGGTGCGCAAGCCAAAGTTGGCTAGCTGGCGGCTTTCGCTGCGGCCTGTGGTGCACCAGTTAGCAAAATGTTCGCAGTTGTTAAGCAGCAAGTCGTACTGACGCTCGCCTAAGCGACTGATTGCCCGCTCGACAACAACGTCAGGGTCATAGACCAGCGATTTGCGAACGGTGTAAACCGGGTTGTTCCAAGAAAAGGCGTCGTAGCTGGTGCGAGCGATCTCAGCGATATCTCGGGCTTTGCTGTAGTGGATGACGGTACCATCGCCGCAGTCAATGCCGTGGTGCTGATATAGCCCAGGTACCCCTGCCAGGTCGCGCATGACGTAAATTTGATCACCCTTGGCCATAGCTGCTGTCTCGCTTAGAACAGTGTTATCAAAACCTTGAGGTAGGCTGCAATTTGGGCAAGGGCAAGCGGCCGTTTGCCCCGACGACAGCCCAGTGTTTAACGGTAAAACCGTACCTATTCCTGTTAAGGACTCATGGACGTGCCTATGAGCAGCGACCTGAAATAGGTATTTGTGCCATTGCCCTTCTTCGTTATAGCAGCCCTGTTTGTGGCTGGGCAGTGCGGGCATACACACCGCTAAAACCCCATTTCTCCCGTTGCCAAATCTAAGCTGAGCTGTCCTCCAGCGGCAGGGATTGTCATGCGATCGCCTGTGAGATCCATCTCGGGGTTGCCGCTTAGCCAAAAGCCCTGGGCAGCTTGGTCAACGACTGCCGCTCGCGACTGACCACTAACCTCGACAATGTCGTCAAAGCTGTGCTGGGCCACGACATCTCCGTCTAAACCCATCATCACAATGGCGCGAGGGCTGGCCACGTTAATCCATTCGTCGAGAAGTACCACGGTACCGGCGTCATTCACCAGAGCCAGGCGGGGACCGTAGCTGTGAGGCAATCGGTCTGACCAGACTTGCTGACAGCGATCGCCCAGGGTCTCAAACAGACTAGCGGTAGTGCGCTGAGTGCCAGCCTCGTCTTTCCCCAGCGTCAAAATCAGGTGGTAGTTGCCAGCAGGCGACGTTTCGTGGCGCAGCAGCGGTGGGTAAGGAATAGAATCCTGGCCAAGCACGGGCAGCGATTGCGATAGAAGAGCGAAACCTGGCAGAGTAGTCCAGTTAGACACCAAGCCCAAAGACGGCTGTGGGATGGTGGCACGAGCCGTCTCACTGAAGGGGATAGGTCCGTTCACGGTCACCATCACTCCCTGAGCAACCAGCAGCCAGCCAATTAGCACTGCCATCATCGCCCTCGGGGCTGCCAGCGCAGATAGCCCGCCAGCAACACCGCCGTCAACAGCGTCATTGCTGGGCCGTTGGGAATCGGTTCGGGAGCCTGCGCTGTCGCGGCGAAGGCGGCCTCGGGCAGCAGGGCCAGGTCGGTCACGGGAGTTACTTTGGGTGGGGGAACCCAGGGTAAGGCATCGGGAGCGGCTGACAAGGGAGGCAGCGTGGTGGGAATCTCCACTGGGGCGCTGTCGACAGATGAGGCTGGCGCAGTGCCAGCAAAGCCGCTGTTGCGGGCTTCGTCGATTTGGCGATCGGTGAGCTGATCTATGCGCGCACCATCGGGGTTAATGTCGTCGAGAGAGCTAGGCGAATTGCGAAAGCCGCCGTCGGTCATCAGATTATTCACGCCCCCAGCCCCAAGGCCCTCATGGGTTAGGCCCAGGTTGTGGCCAATTTCGTGGGCCACTGTGTCGAGGCGGCCAATGCCGTTATTAAAGGTGAGAATATCGTCGTCAATCAAAACGCCGTTTTGGTCAATCCATCCTAGACCAAGGGTTTCAAGCCCTTCAGAGGGGAAAATACTCTCCACAAACCACATACTGATGGGGCCAGATGTGCGGGTTGAGAGCGGGCTGCGCCCAAAGGCTCCGGCTCCGCCCGCAAAGGAAAGCTCGGCGAACTCGTCTTGGTTGTCGATGCTGAGAAAGCGGCTGGCGTTGAGCCGGTTGGGGGCCAAAAAGCTGACGTCGAGGTTGGCCTGGGCCCAAATTTTGCGGGTGGCTTCTTCAAAGGTGGCCAGGTCGGCGCAAAAGATGCCAAGGTCGTCACACACTTGAATGGGCTGAATGCTGACAAACCGCGTCGCGCCGCTGCTGCTCGCCCCTTCGCCCGAGCAGGACACCAGAGCCGCCGAGAGGCCGCAAACAATCAAAAACTGGGGCTTAAGAAGCGCGTTGGCCATCTGAGGTAGAAGCGATTGGCTCGGGTTGGGCAAAGCTGTCAAAACACCATACCCTGAGCAACCGTAGGATCAGGGAGATTATCCAAAAATTTTCTGTAAAATTCCTTTTTTTTGACGCTGGCCCAGCACTAAATGTTGCAGCATTTGCCCTTGCCACAGCGGCAGAGGGTTGCTAGAGCGCTGTAGCTGCGCCACTTGAGCCAGATCGGAGGCGGCTTCGGCCCCGCCCCCAGTCAGCCAGCGAGCAATGGGATGATCCCACCCCTGAAGAAATTCGTCGAGCATTACCCGGTGGCTATCGTCGATGGGGAAGGGGGTTTCGCTGGTGTCGGCGTGGGTGGTTTCGTGCAGCGCTTTGCGAGGTTTGGTGGTGGCGGCTAGAGCTTTGGCAGTCAGCGATCGCCAGGTTTCGCTCAGCAGCGGCGGCAGCGCCACCAGACTGGCGGCCTGGGCCAGATCGTTCGCTAGGGCAATTAGGTCGCGATCGCCGGTTTGCTCACCATAGCTGGCAAAGTCGTCGAGCAGGGGCTGCAGCAGTTCGCGCTCGAGCACCGTGGCCAACCCGGCTACGGCCACGGCATCAACCATGGGTCCGCTGACAGCAGATAGGTGAGTCACCGCGATGGCCAAGTCTCTCTGGCTATCGGGGCTGAGGCAAAACCAGACGCGATCGCTCAAGCCTTGGCGCACCTGCTGCTTGGCGTCGTCGAGCTTCAGCGGTGAAGAGGCTGGGACGGCAACGGGCGATTCTGCTATGGGTGATGGGGACGGCTGAACGGGTGATACGGGCTGAACCTTCGCCGACTGAGTCGACGCGTCTTTCTGAACTGAGGCCTTAGCAACCCGAGTAGGCTGAACTGACATAGATTGGGTCTTTGCTGCCGCAAAATCTGCCTTTTCTGCCCGAGCAGGATTGTCCTGTCGTGGAGCAGTCTGGGTCTGACTTACCTGCATTTGGGCCTTTAGTAGAGCTACATTCTCAGCTTTTAATGTGGCCAGTTGAGACTCTTTTTGAACCATCAGAACATTCTGGTCGGCTATTAAAGCATCCCGTTCTGCCAGTAATACGTCCTTCTCGCTGAGCTGAGCTTCCGCCGCCGCTAGCCGCTGGGCCAGCTGCTGAAGCTCTACCGCTGTCGCTCCGGCCCGCACCAGATTGCCGTAGTGAGGTTCGCTCAGATCAACCGGCTTAGCCGACTCGCCCGGCAGGTAGAGCCAGCCCTGCTGATCGCCCCGGTTGACGACTAACCGCTGGCCCTCGGGGTTGCCAATGGTAAGGGTGGTGGCGTCTGGGGTCGTTTTAGTCGTGGCGGAGTAGCGGCGGTTGCTGTAGGTAAACTCGGCAGCCTCCGGGGTCGGTGGAGCGATTCGCGAATCGCTCCGTCCCGGAATCGCATCTGAAGTCGCCGGCGCTGAGGGTGGAGCAACTGGCGGAGCAGTAATCACCTCTGCCTCCCGCTCTACGACTGGCGCATTGGCTGGGATAACGGGTATCCCGGATGGGCGCGCAGCTGGCGACCCCACTCCCCCACCACTACTCGCCGGAGGACTTGTCAGCGGCACAGGCACAGATAGCTTCGGTAGAGCTGGCGCTGCCAGGCGGGTCGGTAGCGGCGCGATCGCTTGGCCCTTTGCTGAAGCGCTCGCGGGTTCTGCCCCCGCCGCCGATCGCACCCCCACCAGCTCCAGCTCCACAGTCGTGGTGCCCTGCCACTCGTTCTGCTTGAGCTTGTAAGCCACATCGAGGTGATTGGGCAGAGGGTAGTACTCGCCCCAGCGCCAAGCGATCGCCTTGATCGTCTCGCCCCCAGCTTCCGCTAGCACCAGCTTGAGGTGGTCGCGGTTGCGGCCCACCGTCTGCTGCTCTAGCACCCGCACATTTGGCGTCCAAAACACCGGGTCGGGGTTCTCAATGCCGCAGGGATGCAGGTGATCGATCTGATCAAACAGGCCCTGGTGAATATCGCTTAGGCTTGCCTGGCTGTCGATTCTAACCAGTGGCTTGAGCAGATCGACCGAGAGGGTTTGGCAGGCGTAATGCGACAGCCGCGTGGTCACCTGGCGCAGCCGATTAGCTAAAAATGAGAACCCCCCCGCTGCCCGGTGGCCGCCAAACTTTTCCATCAGATCGTGGCAGGTTTGCAGAGCGGCAAACACGTCAAACTCCGGAATGCCCCGCGCCGAGCCGCGAATCACCTTATGGTCGTCATCTTCGTAGGTGCCGATGAAGACGGGTACGCCATAGCGCTCCACCAGCCGCGAGGCCACAATGCCAATGACGCCATGGTGCCAGCCGGGCTGCACGACAACCAAGACGCGATCGCGCTCAATATCCACCGTGCCCAGCGACCGCTGTTGCTCACACCAGGCGATCGCCTCCTGCTCAATGCTCTGGCAAAGATCTTGGCGGGTGCCGTTGATCTGCTCGCACTGCATGGCCCGCTCTAGCGCCACCCCGACATCGTCGGTAGTGAGCAAATCAATCACAATCTGCGGATCGCTGATTCGGCCCACAGCATTAATGCGCGGCCCCAGGCGAAAGCCAATGTGCTCTGGCTTTAGCGGCTTGCTCTGGTCGGCCAGCCCGGCGACTTGAATTAGTGCTTGAATGCCGAAAAGGCGCGATCGGGGCAGCAGCCCCAGCCCCCGCCGCACCCAGCGGCGGTTCACCCCCGTCAGCGGCGCTAAATCCGCGATGGTGCCCAGGGTAAACAGCTCTAGCAGTGGCCCAGTCAAGTCTTGGGTACGCCCCAGCGCCTGGGCCAAGCACACCGCCAAAATGTAGGCTACCCCCACCCCCGCCACCCCTCGGTAGGGCGAGGTCTCAGGCAGCAGCTTGGGGTTTAAAATCGCGTTTGCCGGGGGAATCTCGGGAGGAATGTCGTGGTGGTCGGTGACAATCACTGCCAGGCCCAGCTCACGGGCGCGCGCAATCGGAGCCACCGCCGCGATGCCGTTGTCCACCGTGAGAATGATGCTCACGCCCTCGGCGTAGCAGTCTTCGACAATGCGGGTGTTGATGCCGTAGCCCTCAGCCATCCGGCTGGGAATGGTGTAGGTCACCTGCGCCCCCAACGCCCGCAAGGCCCGCAGCAGTAGAGCGGTGCTGGTCATGCCGTCGGCATCGTAGTCGCCACAGATGGCGATCGCCTGCTGAGTGGCGATCGCCGTAACCAGCAGCTCTAAACTCGCCGCCAGATCAGGAAACTCCGCCAAGGGCGACGGCAACTGCTGCCGCTCAGGGTCAAGAAAATCGGTGGCCTGCGCCGGAGTCGTAATGCCCCGGTTGATCAACACCTGAGTTAACAGCGGCGACAGCCCCGTAACCTGCGCTAAGGATATTGCCAGAGGCACATTTGCCGGTGCCACCTGCCACCGCTGGCGCGGCAAGCCAGCCGTGGCGGTTGTAGATGAGGTGGAGGGGGCAGCAGACTCAGTCACAGTACAGAAGCACTAGATCGCGTGAACTTATCATAGCCGCAGTTCCTGATTTGGTTGAACCCGGCTCACCTCCAGCAGAGATTCGTAACCCAGTCACTTTAGAGCACTACGCAGAATATAGAAGACGAAAGCCAACGGTGCCCAGGCATGACCGCTCAACAAACCGCCTTACAACCCCTATCACGAACAACTCCCACGTCTGTTATTCGTAAAGCTGCCGCAAATTACTTTGAGCTTCAGTAAGCAGCCAGTTTGTCATGCTGCTTCCTTTCAGTATTTTTCCAGTCTAACGACCATTACCTAACGGCTAATCTTTTACGAATGTAGGTTGAATAGAACGAAGTGGAACTCAACGCTCTGCTAGATTCTGCCACCGGTCCCATGCTGTAGAGCCGGTCATCTCACACAAAATCTGTCGAGTTGGTTTTGCAGAGGTGCGTGAATGGAGCAAGCCCACCCTACAGGCCAGTCCAACGAAATCACTTCAGGCTTAACCTATTACGTATTTATTGATTGAAATGAATCAATGGGCGGAGCGAGACTCGAACTCGCACAACCGAAGTCGCCACATTTTGAGTGTGGTGCGTCTACCAATTCCGCCATCCGCCCTTGGATGCGTCCTCATTATACTCAACTGCGGGACGTTTAACCAACTGGTAGTAGTCATTGGTGCTGGCCCAGCGATCGATCTCTCGGGCACGCAGCACTGGCACCGGATGGGTCAGCCCCTGAGTGCGCACCTGTTTAAGGGCTTCGCCAATGGCATCATCGCTGAGGCTATCGTAGGCGCGGGCCTGAGCAATAAAGGCATCGACATTGAGCTGGTCAACTAGCGAAGGCGAACCGCCACAGAGCTTCATCAGCAGGGAGGCGACAACGCGGGGGTCTTGGGCAACCAGTAGGGCAGCGCGATCGCAGGTAAACTCAGCACAGCGCACCCACTCCATTAGCTGATTTTGAAGGCTCTGCGCCAGCACTTCGCCTAGGGGTAACTGACTGGCGGCCAAAGTGATTAGGTTGGCCAGGGTGAGGTAAACGCTGTGCTCACACTTGAGGTGGCCCAACTCGTGGGCGATCACTGCCTGAGTCTCTTCAGGAGTGAGCAGTTCAATCAGCGCCGTGTGGATGACGATGAAGGGCTGCTCGCCGCGCATAGCAAAGGTGTAGGCGTTAGGCACCGGGTTTTGGCGCACGTAGAGCTGGGGCACCTCCAGGTCAAGAATGCGGCAGGCTTCGACCAGCGACTGGTGCAAATCGGGCAGCTGGCGATCGCTCACCTGCAAGCTTGAGGCCAAATGGTCGAGGTGAAAGAACCGCTCTGCTAGGGGAGCCAGGGCCATGCGCACTATCACATCGAGTCCCGGCAGCTGCTTTAGAGCGCGGGTCGCTTCGAGATCGAGGGGGTGACGAAACTGGTCGGCGCGCAGCCCTACCAGCAGGGTTTTACCAGTCATAATTTTGGGGCTATTCAATAGCTTCTATCGTAGCTTGGGGAAACTGGCTTCGTTGGTGGGTGAGTTCCCTTTCGGCCCCTAAGTCCGCTACCATACGCCTCTGACTAACGTTGTTTAACCTGCCGCCTGATAGCTGCCCCGAGGAAATGCCGTTGTGACCCCCCAAGAATTTGGTCTGCTGTTGATTTCGGTCATTGCCAGCTCCTTTGGCCAGCTTTTTCTTAAGCTGGGGGCTTTGCAGTTAGGCAAAGTAACTAGCAATAACGCCCTGAGCCACATTCTGAGCATTGCGACTACCCCAGCTCTGCTGGCAGGACTGGCCGCCTACGGAGTTGGGGCGATCACCTACATCCTGTTGCTGACGCGGGTCAATTTGAGCGTAGCGGCACCAGCGGCTTCGCTGATTTATTTCGCCTCGGTCATTATTGGCGTAGTTATTTTTAAAGAAGATCTATCGTTTGGGCGTCTGGTAGGACTGGGGTTGATTATGAGTGGCGTGGTGCTAGTTGCCTCTCGCTAACGCTGCGTCAGGTCAGACTAACGCTACCCTTACGGCACTGGCATCCCTTACTTGATGGCGGCAAGGGCAAGTTTTGACGATGATGCCAGCCTCGGCTTGGAAGTAGCCGGGCCAAAGCAACGCCCAGGCCTGATCCTCAGCCTATGATTGTGACCGTAGCTAGCTTTAAAGGAGGCGTGGGCAAGACAACCACCGCCATCCATCTGGCTGCCTTTTTGCAGGGCTATGCCGAAACCCTGCTGATCGACGCCGACCCCAACCAGTCGGCCTCAGCCTGGGCCAGCCGAGGTGAGCTGCCCTTTTTAGTGGTCGATCAGTGGCAGGCGAGAGACCTTCCCACTCCCCATGGCCATGTGGTCATCGACACTCAAGCCCGCCCCATTGCCGATGACCTGGCCCTGCTGGCGGCTTCCTGCGACCTGCTGGTGCTACCCAGCACCCCCGATATTTTGGCCCTCGACGCCCTAGCTCTAATGGTGGGACATTTGGCAAGGCTACCTGTGGCCCCCTACCGCATTTTGCTGACCATGATTCCCCCTTACCCAAGCCGCGCTGGAGCCGAGGTGCGAGCCATGTTGATAAGCACCGGCCTACCGCTGTTTGCGGGGGGCATTCGCCGCTATAGCGCTTTTCAAAAAGCTGCCCTGGCCGGTACGGCGGTCTATGACGTCAAAGACCCAAAGGCTGAGGTGGGCTGGCAGGACTATGCAGCGATCGGTAAGGAGATTTTGGCCTACGCGCCGGGAATGGGGCGTTAGAGAGAGAATTTTGAATGTGTGCTTTCAGCAGAAACTCAAAATTCAAAACTCGAAACTCAATTCTGGCTCGCTCCACCCGCCTTACGCCAACCCGCCCCCATCCCTACGGTTCTCACCACCTTTGACGGATGAGAGAGTCGTTAACAGTTCGTTACAATGAGGTCATTGGATAGGGAATGCGTCTCAAGATTACGCCTCTGTCCTCAGGTTTTAATTACGAGGTGCCCTATGAACGGCAACTTACGGGTGGGGAATCTATTTGGCATTCCCTTTTATGTAAATGTGTCTTGGTTTTTTGTGCTGGCCCTAGTGACGTGGCAATACGGCAGTGGCTTAGCGGCGGCATTCCCCTATTTGGGTGGATCGTTGCCTTGGGTGCTAGGACTGGGGGCTGCGCTAACCCTATTTGCCTCGGTGCTGGCCCATGAGCTGGGTCATAGCTTCGCGGCGATGAAGCAGGGCATTGGGGTCAACTCGATTACGCTGTTTTTGTTTGGCGGTTTGGCGGCTCTAGAGAAGGAGTCGGATACGCCGAAGGGAGCATTTTGGGTGGCGATCGCAGGTCCCCTAGTCAGCTTTGTCCTATTTGGCCTTTTCTCGATTGCTGGGCTAGTACTGCCTCTATCTGGGCCGCTGGCGGGTATTGTGTCGCTGCTGGCCTACATTAACCTGGCTTTGGGTGCCTTTAACCTAATCCCCGGCCTGCCACTGGATGGTGGCAACGTGCTGAAGTCAATTGTGTGGAAGATTACGGGTCAGCCCCATAAGGGTCTGGTGTTTGCCAGCCGCACGGGTCAACTGCTGGGCTGGACTGCGATCGCCTTGGGTATCGGCTCCATCCTGGGCATCAGCTCGGTGGGTAGTGTTTGGACGCTGTTGATTGGTCTGTTTCTGCTGCAAAACGCTAACCGCAGCGCGCAGTTTGGTACGGTGCAGGGTCGTTTGGCTGGCCTGACGGCCCAAGATGCCCTGGCACAAGACAGCCCGGTTGTAGAGACCACCATGTCTTTGCGAGAGTTTGCTGACGGCGCTCTGCTGGCTGCCCCTTCGGCCTGGCGCAAGTTTTTGGTGGCTGACGAAACCGGTTTGCTGGTGGGCACGGTGCTGGTAGATGCCCTCAAGCAGGTGCCCCGAGAGCAGTGGGCTGAGACCAGCGTTGCCGCCATTATGGAATCTGCCGGTGACATCGTAACGGTGGGTGCCGAGCAGCCGCTGATGGAGGTCATTAAGACCTTGGAGACTCGGAAGATTCAGGCGCTGGCGGTGATTGGTAATGATGGCTCTTTGGCGGGTTTGCTAGAGAAGACCTCGATTCAAGCGCTGTTACAGTCGCCTCAGGCAGCTTAGCCACTGCTTAAAACACAGTAGAAGGTGCCTCAGCTTAAACGCAGATCAGACAAGTCTGGTCTGCGTTTTTTGCAATGGGAGTTCCAGAAGATTGGATTGTGGACTACCGAGGTGCGGAGAATCGGGTGTTTATCGGCAGCCCTAAGGAGCCTACGTTTTATAGTGTGTCGGTTGCTTAGTGCAGCCTATCAACAACGGCAATATCTGCTAAGTGAAACTATTAATTGCGCCCAGCTACTTAGCTAGCTGCTAGAAAGTAGTCAGAACTTTAGCTATAGCGGTTTAGGAGATCCCCAAGCAAGTCTTCGAAGCGGCCAAAGCGACCAAACTCCATTTCGTCAAAGTCATCGTTTTGCCTGCTGCCAGAGTGGCTGGTGGTCGTATATCCTTTCTCGGCCTTTTTCCAGTGGACACCATAGCGATCGTACTGGTGGCGTTTTGCCGGGTCTGAAAGCACTTCGTAAGCTTCGTTTAGGGCTTTAAACTGCTCTGCCGCTGCCGCATTGTTGGGGTTGAGATCGGGGTGAAGCTGACGGGCTAGTTTTCGATAAGCCTGTTTGATGGCCAGCAGGCTCGCCTGGCGATTGACCTTTAAGACCGCGTAGTAATCTGTCGAGTCTTGAGGAGTTGGCATCGTTTTGCTGTCTGATTGACTGTTGGCGAAAACTCAGCTTCGTCTTCTTCACTATACTAGACAGCACAATCGGGCTTACTCAAAGCCCAGCTCTTGCTTGAGCTTAGCCAGAGCCGTTTCACGGGTCTTTTGTAGGGCCACGTCGGCGTCAAACCGATCGATTTCGCCGCCGATCGCACAGTGGGGGCGCGCGATTTCCATCATCAGGCCATACTCCAGCCCTTCGGTGACCGCCTGGTACGAGGCTTCGATAATGTTAGTCGAAACCCCTAGGGTCGTCCAGCGTTGAGCACCGTTGCCCGACTCCATCAGCACCCGCGTTTTGGCCGCCGTGCCCGCGCCGCTATCGATGATCCGCACCTTGTAGTCAGAAAGGTGAAAGTTGGCGATCGCCGGATAAAAGGTCAGCAGCGCCTTTCGCAGGGCCGTGTCTAGCGCCGCCACTGGCCCATTGCCCTCCGCCGCCGCGAGAATTTCCTCCTCCCCCACCATGACTTTGATCGTGGCTAGCGATTGGCTGCTGTGGTCGCTGCCGTTGCCTTGGTGCTGGCAGTTGATGTAGAAGCCCTTGAGGTCGAAGAATTGGGGGCGATCGCCTAGGGCCTCCCGCATCAGTAGCTCAAAGCTGGCCTCGGCAGCTTCAAACTGGTAGCCCTCGTGCTCCAGAGCTTTGAGCCGGGTGAGCAACTGACGCGAGGCCGGGTTGTGGCGGTCTAGCTCTAGCCCAAAGCTGCGGGCTTTGACCAGCACGTTGCTCAGCCCCGCCTGATCCGACACCACAATGCGGCGGCTGTTGCCCACCGTGGCCGGGTCGATGTGCTCGTAGGTTTTCGGCTCGCGCTCCACGGCGCTGACGTGAATGCCGCCCTTGTGGGCAAAGGCCGATCGCCCCACGTAGGGGGCATGCTCGTCGGGGGCCAGATTGACCACCTCGCTGATAAAGCGGCTGGTCTCAGCCAGGGTTTCGAGCCGGGCCGGGGCAATGCAGGGGTAGCCCAGCTTGATTTGCAGGTTGGGGATCAGCGTGCAGAGGTTGGCGTTGCCACAGCGCTCGCCGTAGCCGTTGATCGTGCCCTGCACCATAGTGGCCCCAGCCTCCACCGCCGCCATGGCGTTGGCCACTGCCGTGCCGCTGTCGTTGTGGGTATGAATGCCCAGCTGGGGCCGGGGTTCTGGAAACCGCTGGAGCCAGGTGTTAACGGCAGTTACAATCGCGCCGACTTCGTGAGGCAGGGTGCCGCCGTTGGTGTCGCACAGCGCCAGCCACTCGGCCCCAGCTTTTACCGCTGCTTCGAGGGTTTCTAGGGCGTAGTCGGGGTTGGCTTTGTAGCCGTCAAACCAGTGCTCGGCGTCGTAAATTACCCGGCGACCCTGGCTGCGAAAGTAGCAAATGGTATCGTCGATCATAGCCAGGTTTTCGGCCAGGGTGGTCTGCAAGCCGGTAGTCACATGCAAGTCCCAGGATTTGCCAAACAGCGTAATCCACTCGGTGCCCGCAGCCAGCACTGGTTGCAGCATCGGCTCTTCGGCAGCGACTTTGCCAGGGCGGCGGGTCGAGCAAAAGGCGGTAATGCTGGCCTGGGTAAGGGGAGTTTCTTTCAGCTGCCAAAAGAACTGCACATCCTTGGGGTTGGCTCCCGGCCAGCCGCCTTCGATGAAGGGCACCCCGAGGGCGTCGAGCCGTCGGGCAATGCGAATTTTATCTTCGATCGATAGGGCCAATCCCTCCCGCTGGGCACCATCCCTGAGCGTGGTGTCATAGATGTAAAGGGGAGTGCGCTGCTCAACCATAGCCAGTGGTGCCCTAGGAATTATCGTTGGTGTCACAGTTATCTAGAGTAAGCCTTGGGCTGGGGATGCTTGAGAACGCCGGGGCGATCGCGTTATAAAACGTAGATATTCTTCGTCTGCCAGGAAATGCCATGCCCACCGTCACCGCCCAGGGAAAAACCATGCAGTGCGAAGCCGGAGCCAACCTGCGCCAGGTCTTGCTAACCCACGGTATCGATCTCTACAACGGCCAGGCCAAGGTGATCAACTGCCGCAGTCTTGGCACCTGCGGCACCTGCGCAGTGGCAATCCAAGGCGAAGTTTCAGCCACCAACTGGAAAGACAAGGCACGCCGATCCCTCCCTCCCCACGACCCCGCCCGCGACCTCCGCCTCGCCTGCCAAACCCAAGTACTGGGCGACATTGTCGTCACTAAATACGACGGCTTCTGGGGCCAAGGCCAAACCCCCATCTGGTAAACCCCAACTCTCCTACTCCGCTACCCGCCAACTCTCCTACCCGCCAACTCCCCCTCTCTCCCACTCCCCCGCTGAGGCGTCCGAATCGCATCCAACATATCTGTCTTCGTGCCATCCACGCTGCCGCCCTGAACGCTCACTCGGTAGCGCATGGGTGATAAATAGCCCTGAATTTTGAACTTTTGGCAATCGATGTGAAGCTGGCTGAGGGCGACCTGGCGATCGCGATCGAGGGTGTCGAGATAGCCGCTAAACCCCAAAAACGCCAGCCGATAGAGCAACTGCTGACTAAACTGCCCCTCAAAATAGCCGCCGTGCACGTCTCGCTTACCGGTTCCGTAATCCAGAGTCAGCATTAGATAATCCCAGGGCAGCAGGGCCGATCGCCCCAGCGCGCGGGTCAAAAGCCCCGTCGGACGGATAGAGCAACTATTGTTCTGCAGATCAAACTTCAGATCGGTGTAGTCGGTGCAGTCAAAATAGGTAAAGAAATCGGCTACTGTGGCGCGTTGACTATCGCGCTTTGACTGCACCTCAAACAAATCCCCCAGGGTGACTACTCCCCGAGCTTGAAACCGCTCATAGGTGAGAAACAGATTTTCCATCACCTTTTGGCTTGACTGGGCGATCGCCTCACCGACAGACAAATTTACCGGAAAGTCGCGATCGAGGGAGGCCAAATTGACTAAGCCATAGTCGTCGATGCTGCCCGTTTTGTTTTGCAGCGCCACATTGCCTAGGCGATAGCCCCGGGCCTGAGTGCGGCTAGGAAAAGCAATATAGTTGGCGGCTGTGGAGGCAATGCGCAGCGCAATATCTCCCTCATTACAAAACAAGTACGATTCTGAAAATCGCCGCAATGACGACGACAAAAAGTTGGCCCGACTTGACACAATCGTCAGCACTGGAATGTCAGGAGAGGCAAGAATCAGCCGCTCCAAGCGGTACACATCGCCCACATCGCTGGGCGGCTGTTTATTTACCGATCGCATGTCGAATACATCTGACAAAATGCGCACGACATTGGTCACTACGAAACCGCCCATGCTGTGGCCAATAAAGCTGAGCTTCACCTTATTGCGGCTGCGTTGAGCCCAGTATTCGCGAGCTTTGAGCAGCGCTTGCTGTTGCTCATACTCAGTTTTTGCCAGAGGAAATAGAGCATTAGCTGTGCGTTGCACAATCGCCTGATCAATTTGGCGCAGCAGTTCGACTAGATCTAGCACGCCAAAATTGTCGGCCCGATAGCTGTCGCGGAAATACACGATCAGTCGCAGCACAACTAGGGCCGCCATCAGCAGCCCCAAGGCGAGCAACAGCACCAGAGAAAGGCTAATTAAAAATCCCCAGGTCGATGTCTCCAGGGCGTTGAGCAATTCAAGAATCAGTAGCCCCAGCGCACAGATTGCCCCGGTCAACAGCAGATCTCGTGGCAGCGGTGGTAAGGCGGCCAGGGCCTCAAAAACTTTTTTGGGCTCGCTGAGCGCCACATTTTCAGAAGGCCAGCGGTAGCCGATAAAAACGCGGTGGGGGCTCCTGCTAATGGCCGAATCGTGGCGGTTGGCGTACTTAAAAATATTTTTGTACCAGGCCTGCACCCCATGGAGGCTAGTGTTGTAGCCATGCACCGTAATCACAAGTTCGGCAAACCCATCGGCGCTGCTGCCCATCATGTGGTGCAGGTGGTCGGCAATGTCGGCAATTCCCTGATTAGCCTGCTGCTGAACTCTTTCGCTGGCTTCCTCGGCGTCTTCAATATTGGGTGGGGCGCTACTCATGACAAAGTAGCCGGGAATTTTGCCCTCAACGCCGCTGGTGTCATCTAGATCAACGATTTTGGCCAGATTTTCCTCGGCGAAAGCAAATTTCTGAATAATAAAGGGAAGCTGTTTCATAGATGCCCTGGTTAGACTACACAGGAAGAATTACAGGAGAGTAGTCGAAAGCTTCGGCCTTAGAGCCCTGCGGTACACGAAAATAGACTACAGTTCTGCGAAGCTTTTTACGAACAAAGCCTCCAAAAATTTTAAAATTAGGAGGGCTTAGAATTAGAAAACTGCTGCAAGGGTAAAGCCTGGAGTTAGCGCCATCACCGGGTTGTTGGCAGCCTGCGTACGCTAGGTAAAATCTGGATTAGAACAGCTCAAAATGCCAGGACTCAAACCTGTTAGGGCATTTTCTTCATTTTTCGTTCTTCTGCTATAACCCCCGCTTGTTTACAGGGTTATAGGTCAAAGTGCTGCCCTAGCTTTTGCCGGCGACAGTGACTATTGTCTTCGGCGCAATAGCCATCGCTATAACCTTTCGCCAAGGCTTTTAGCCTAGATCTTGCTCAAAAACCTGGTGGATTAAGCTTCTTTAGCCAGCACCGGAGCCGCTTGCAGGAGGGTTTGGGTGTAAGGGTGCTGGGGCGATTCAAACAGTGTTTTAGTAGGGGCAATTTCTACAATTTTGCCCTGCTGCATGACGGCAATGCGATCGCACATAAATCGCGCCACCCACAGGTCGTGGGTAATAAATAGGTAGGTGAGATCAAACTCATGCTTGAGGGCAATCATTAGATCGAGCACTTGGGTCTGCACCGTGGCGTCGAGCATGCTCACCGGCTCATCGCAGATCACCAGCTTAGGGTGGGTGATTAAAGCCCGGGCGATCGCCACCCGCTGCTGTTGCCCTCCCGACAGATCGCTGGGAAAGCGCTGAAAGTAGTCAGCGGTGGGGTTGAGGCTAACGCGGGCGAGCATGTCGTGGGCCTGCTTTTCGGCCTCGGCAACGGTGGCCAGCCCGTGGATCAGCAGCGGGTCGGCAATGCTCTTGCCCACGGTCATCATCGGGTTGAGGCAGGCGTGGGGGTCTTGAAACACCATTTGCAGCTGCCGCCGCTGCTGCCGCATGGCTTCGCGGGAGAGGGTAGTGAGATCGGTACCGCAAAACTCCACCTGCCCAGCGGTCGGTTTCGCTAGCTGCAGAATGGTGCGCGATAGGGTGCTCTTGCCGCAGCCTGACTCGCCCACCAGCCCCACCACCTCGCCAGGGTAAATTTCTAACGTTACCCCGTCCACCGCCTTAATCACCTTCGACTCCTGCCCCCCCAGTAGCCGAGCGATCGGGTTGGCTTCTAAGGTGTAGTGCTGCTTGACATCCGTCAGCCGCAAAATAGGTTCTATGGCGGTGGCGGTGTAGGCTAGCCCCTCGGCCTGCTGCATTTGCAGGGCCGACTCCACCAGCGATCGCGTGTAGCTATGCTTAGGGCTTTGAAGAACCGCAGCAGCGCTGCCCTTTTCTACTACCCGGCCTTCGTACATGACGGCGACGCGATCGCAGTATTCTGCCACCAGCGACAGGTCGTGGGAGATCAGCACTAGGGCCGTGCCCAACTCGTCGCACAGCCGCTTTAGCTCATCGAGGATCTGGGCCGACACCGTCACATCTAAGCTAGTGGTGGGTTCGTCGGCAATGATCAGCTTGGGCTCTAGAATCATCGCCAGGGCGATCGCCACCCGCTGACGCATGCCGCCGCTAAACTCGTGGGGATACTGGCCAAACCGGCTGGCGGGAATGTTGACCTTTTCCAGCACTGCGATCGCCCGCGCCTTGGCCTCACCCTGAGATACCTCAGAGCGATGGGCACGCAGCGTCTCTATGCAGTGGTCGCCAATGGTCATCAGCGGGTTGAGCCGCGTCATCGGGTCTTGAAAGACCAGGGCGATCGCCTCACCCCGAAACTGCCGCAGCCGCTGGGGGCTAAAGTCGAGCACCGACTCGCCGTTAAACCACACCCGCCCCTGTAGCTCCGTCGCCTTTGGCAACAGCCGCAGCGCTGCCCGCCCCAGGGTGCTCTTGCCGCAGCCCGACTCGCCCACCAGCCCCAGCTTTTCCCCCGGCGACAGGTTTAAAGACACCCGATCCACCGCGCGCTCTGCCTGGCCTGGGTAGGTGACCGAGAAGCTTTCGAGGGCAAGGAGGGAGTCTGGCATGGAAGGGTAGGGGGGTGAATGAGTAGGGGATGGATGGGTAAAGGATGCGGTAGCAGCAGATTGGAGGGGTGCGAAAAATGCAGCCTAGAGAGAGAGCAAATGCCTGGTCGGCGATCTGACCCATCCACCCATCTACCCACCTACCCATCCACTCATTGATCCACCCGCCGCATCAAATACGCCACCCCAAAATCTCCGTTGGGGTGCTGCTCTAGCAGGTCAGCTAGCTCAAACACGCGTTGGGCAACATCGGGTCCTAGCTTGTCAATGGTGGCTAGTTTTTCTCGTTCGGTGTGCTCTAGCTCACGCACCTGGGCCTGCCAATCAGCAGAAAAAATGTAATCGATGTGGGTCTGTAATTCGAGCTGCTGCAAGATCTCCCACTCGCCGCCATCGCACCAGATGCCGTTGCAGTTGGGGCAGCGCTCAACATAAAACGATCCCTGCGGCAGGGTAATGCGGCCCCGCACTAGGTAACTGCGGCAATCGAGGCACAGAGCTGCCCGATTATCAAGCGCAGCGGGCTGAAACGAGGTGCTCAATGACAGAGGCAGCACCGCTACTTGAATCGGCTCCTCGGGGTCATTTTGTTGCCTTTGCCAGTCTGCATAATGTTCTGGCGGAATCCAGCTGCCGCCACAGCTGGGGCAGCCGTGGACCGCCAGCCCCGGTGCTAGCTGACTGTCTTGAAGGTCAATATCCCCTTCCTTAGGGCACTGATACAAAGCACCTACTCCCAACCATCTACCCAACGAACCCCTAATATTAAACCACCTAGGCTAGGGCGTTAAGTCGGGTTGGCGATCGCCTGCTCCAAAGCTTGGCAAAAGGTCAGCAGCTGATCCAGTTTTGTGAGCATCTGCTGCTGCCGCTGCTGAGCTGTGGCCGACTGACGGGCCGCCTGCAAAAATGCCACATCCATCGCTAGCAGCCTAAGGGTGCGGTTGATTTCGGTTAGCACGGGCTGGGTGGTGGGCAACTCTTCTCCCAGAGGCAGCATCTGGTGCTGAAACTGTTGCTGAGTCAGCAAAAACTGCGCCTGTAGAGTGCGCCCGTCGGGGTTAGCAGACTGCACCAGGCCAATCATGGTCTGGAGGTGCGATCGCAGGGTTTCTAGGGCATTCTTCATAGATAGCTCACCCCTTTAGGGCCGTAGCGTTGGCGGCATGACAATAGTTTTACGATAACTAGAGATAAATTGCTGATTCCCCTTATCGAGGACAAATGTTAAGGTTAATACATAACTATCCATCAACCCTCAGTCAGCCTTAAGTATTTATTGCGGCCTGGGCTGTCGATGCGATTTTCCTCAAAGTTATGGTGTAGGTTATTTTTATCTCGGCGAGCTACTTTGTTGTAGCCCCATTACCTGGGCCTGTTGACAGAACGTTTGTACGATTTCTGTTTGGTTTTTTACTCCAAACCTAAGCAGATCGGTAGACGTTCTTATCTGTCCTGAGGCGATTTTATTTTATTAATAACTCCACTCTTTGAGTCTTGCCCAGACTTAAAGACAGTGTTCAAATACAAATCACTGTTTTTGGCAAGTTTCTAGTCTACCCGCAATCCCTGAAGGTCACTGGCACCCTTATGACTGCAACAGTTCATCCCCCCCTACCCGATGACTGCACCCTGCCCGGTTGGCTCGAAACTTGCGTGCTAACCCACCACGATGACTGTCAAGATGACCCGGCCCAAGACCCGGAAGATAAGTCCAATAACCTGCTGGTGTGCCAGGCCTTTGAGTTTGCCTACACCCTGCACAAAGGGCAGTATCGGGCCTCAGGCGAGCCCTACATTTGCCACCCCATTGCCGTAGCCGGCCTGCTGCGCGATCTGGGCGGCGATAGTGCCATGATTGCCTCCGGTTTTCTCCACGACATTGTTGAAGATACCGATATCACCCCGGAAGAACTTGAGAGCCATTTTGGTGATGAGGTGCGGCAGTTGGTGGAAGGGGTCACCAAGCTATCGAAGTTTAATTTTGAGAGCAAAACCGAGCGCCAGGCCGAAAATTTTCGCCGCATGTTCTTGGCAATGGCCCAAGACATTCGGGTGATTGTGGTGAAGCTGGCCGATCGCCTCCACAACATGCGCACCCTCGAGCACCTCAGCGACGAAAAACGCCGCCGCATTGCCCGCGAAACTATGGAGATCTTTGCGCCCCTGGCCAACCGCCTGGGGATCGGCCGCTTTAAGTGGGAACTGGAAGATCTTTCATTCAAATACTTAGAGCCCGACGCCTACCGCCAAATGCAGCGCCACGTCACTGAAAAGCGGGCCGATCGCGAGGCGCGGCTCGTGGAGGTGGCCGAAACCCTGCGCCAGCGCATGCACCAGTCTGAGATTCAGGTGGTCGATGTCAACAGTCGACCTAAGCATCTTTACGGCATTTACCGCAAAATGGAGCGGCAGCAAAAGGACTTCAGCGAAATCTACGACATTGCCGCCATTCGCCTCATTGTCGGCACCAACGAAGATTGCTACCGTGCCCTGGCGATTGTGCACGACGCCTTTCGCCCGATTCCCGGTCGGTTTAAGGATTACATTGGCCTGCCCAAGCCCAACCGCTATCAGTCGCTGCATACGGTGGTAATTGGCCCCAAGGGTAAGCCGATCGAGGTGCAGATTCGCACCCTTGAGATGCACCACATCGCTGAGTACGGTATTGCCGCCCACTGGAAATATAAAGAAACCGGCGCTTCCACCAATACCCGCATTAACGCCGACGACGAAAAATTTACTTGGCTGCGGCAGCTCTTAGAGTGGCAGAACGACCTCAAGGATGCCAAAGAATTTCTCGAAAACGTTAAGGGCAACCTGTTTGACGAGGACGTTTACGTCTTCACTCCCGATGGCGATGTGGTGCCGTTGAGCCGGGGAGCCACTTCCGTCGATTTTGCCTACCGCATTCACACTGAGGTGGGCAACCACTGCGCTGGAGCCAGGGTAAATGGCCGTATCGTCACCCTCGACACGCCGCTGGAAAATGGCGACATCGTTGAAATTATTACCCAAAAGAACAGCCACCCCAGCCTTGACTGGCTCAATTTTGTGGTCACCCCCAGCGCCCGCAACCGCATTCGCCAGTGGTATAAGCGATCGCACCGCGACGAAAATATTGCCCGGGGCCGCGACATGCTCGAAAAAGAGCTGGGCCGCAGCGGCTTCGACGCTCTGCTCAAGTCTGAACCTGCCCAACTAGCCGCCGAGCGCTGCAATTACCAGAGCGTCGACGACTTTCTGGCCGGGTTGGGCTACGGCGAGGTGACGCTCAATTCTTTTGTCAATCGCCTGCGCGAAGCCGTCAAGGCCAAGCAGCCTCTAGAGCCGCTGTCGGCCGAGTCGTCGCTGCAAGATTCTGATCGGTTTCTAGCGGGAGCTGTCACCAGCCCCCACCGCCCTCGCCCTGTCCCTTCCAAGGATCCAATTTTGGGAATTGAGGGGCTAGTGCACCACATTGCGGGCTGCTGTAACCCGCTGCCCGGCGAACCGATTATGGGCAGTGTCTCCCTGGGTAGCCGAGGCATTGCCATCCACCGCCAGGGCTGTCCTAACCTGGTCGATATTCCGGGCGATCGCATCATCCCCGTCAGCTGGAACCCGGTTGACCACAGCGGTTCTCGCCACACCTACCCGGTGGAGGTGCGCATTGAGGTGATCGACCGCGTGGGTGTCCTCAAAGACATTCTCTCCCACCTGTCAGACCTGCAAATTAACGTTCACAAAGCTCAGGTCAAAACCTTCCCCGGCCAAACCGCCGAGATCGATCTGGGGCTTGATGTCAAAGATCATGCCCACCTAGAACAAACCTTTGGGCAAATTCGCAAGATGACCGACGTGCTCAAAATTCGCCGGATGAGTCAGGTCACTTAGTACTTGACCAAGCTCGTTAGAACAGGCTCTCTTCGCCGGGATTTAGGGTTTGAGGTGTATGGTTTAAGGCTAACCTCGAACCTTGAACTTTAGATCTTGGACCTTTCCCCCACCAACCAGTAACCTTTGGCCTGGCAAACCACTAGATTATTGCCCAACGAAAATTCTGTTGAAGCGCCATAGGATAATGTGGGTTTGCACGACGGTAGGCGCACTATGGAGCAGGCAACCCCCAACCCAATTCAGCGAGTCGGTGTCGTTGGCGGCGGACAGCTCGCCTGGATGATGGGACCAGCGGCGCAAAAGCTGGGTCTAGAGCTTGTGGTGCAGACGCCAAACTCAACCGATCCAGCCGTGGCGATCGCTCAATCCACCCTCCTTGCCCCCGTTGCTGATGCCCCCGCTACCGCATCCCTCGCGGCCCAGTGCGACGTAATTACGTTTGAAAACGAGTTTATCGACTGTGAAGGGCTCCAGGCTCTGACCCAGCAGGGCACAGTCTTTCGCCCTAGCCTGGATGTATTAGCCTTGGTGCTCGACAAGCACCACCAGCGCGAGTTTTTTGCGCGGATTGGTCTACCCAACCCTCGCTACGACTTTTTAGATGGTAACGAAAGCGAGGCCGAACTTGCCGCCAAGGCAGAGCTAATTGGTTTTCCGCTAGTGATGAAGACCCGCCGTTTGGGCTATGACGGCTACGGCACCTCAGTAGTCAAAGATGCGGCTCAGCTCAGCGCCACGTGGGACAAATTTAACCGTGCCCCGGTGCTGTTGGAGGAGTTTGTGCCCTTCAAACAGGAGCTGGCGGTGATGGTGGCCCGCTCGGCATCGGCGGATGTCGCTGTCTTTCCCACCGTAGAAACTCAGCAAGTCGGGCAGATCTGTCGCCGCGTCTTTGCCCCTGCCCAAGTTAGCCCCGAGGTCGCAGCGAAGATGACCAGCATTGCCCACGCTCTGGTGGAGCAGCTTCAGTTGGTGGGCATCGTCGGTATTGAGTGCTTTCTCACTTCGGACGACCGGGTGCTGATTAATGAAATTGCCCCCCGCACCCACAACTCGGGCCACTATAGTCTCGATGCCTGCGAAACCTCCCAGTTTGAGCAGCAGCTGCGGGCTGTGAGCGATCGCCCCCTTGGCCTCACTGCGCTCAACTGCCCCCAAGCCGTTATGGTCAACCTGCTGGGGCTAGACGAGCCTGAAGCCAGCCACCACCAGAAGCTTGAGACCCTTAAACAATGGCCTGAAGCCACCCTCTACTGGTACAACAAAACCATTCGCCCCAGACGCAAGCTGGGGCATATAACGCAGCGGCTCGATGCGATGGCAGACCCCATCGCCGCCGCCGCTGCGATCGAGGCTATCTGGTACGGCGAGTTGACCGATAAGGACGCTTGAAATTTGAGTTCACACCTTGAACCTAAAACTTAAAACTGAGCATTTCTCCGTCGGAGACGCTTCGCGAACAATCTCACAGCTCCCTCACTTTCCCCATGCCCCATACCCTAGACCAGCTCAATGCCATGGCTGAGGCTGACTTTGTCGCTGCCATCGGCCCTGCCTTTGAAGAAACGCCCGCGATCGCCGTCCAGGTCTGGCCTTTGCGTCCCTTCGTCTCTGTAGCCGATCTTCACCAGCACATGGTTGCTATTGTGCGAACGATGTCTGCTGCGAACAAATTGGCCTTGATCAACGCCCACCCCGACTTAGGCACAAGGGTTACCATGGCCGCAGCCTCGGTGTCAGAACAGAGCAAAGCCGGGCTTAATAGTCTCACTAACGAGGAATATCATCAGTTTCAAGCCCTTAATCAGCAGTACAAAGATAAATTCGGCTTTCCCTTCATATTGGCAGTGGCAGGGCATAGCAAAACCTCAATCTTAAAAAACTTTGTAGAAAGATTACGCAATTCCACGGATGTAGAGATGTCTGCTGCTTTACTGGAAATTGAGAAAATAGCCTTGTCTCGCCTCGATAGCTGGATTGTGTCTGCTTAAGCTTCTAAGAGGTTGAAGGATTCAATATAAGAACTTTATAAAACAGTTGGGCATTGCAGGAATGATTAAGATTGCGTTTTCTACGTAAGTATCGGTATGTACTGACGGGGTTAAGCGTGATAACTTTGGCAGAGTCTTAACCAATCCTGTAGTGAGTCATGACGGGCTGCCCATGTGCATAGAGCTAATCTGTAGTTTTGCTCCGGTCAGCTAGTACGGTGACCGGGCAAGTCATTGATGAGCTTATGCCTAACTGTAGTCAACGTTGTGACAGCCGTAGGCTTTTGCAGCTTCGGCGGCCTATTTGGAAAAGTTCAACGATAAAACCTAAGCTTTCCTTGACCCTATAGTCAGGCGAAGCACCTCAAATGCTTATGCTTGCCCTTACGCTAAGGATAGCGCTTGAATATCTTTGGAGACACAGAGCCATGGGTTTTACTTTCCACGCCGAGCTAGCCTTTGAAATACCTATTTATGCAGCTATAGACCACAGATTTAGGATGGGCAGTTCGTTACACACTTAGTCTCTAAAAAGTCTCTTTTGACGGGCTCGAAGAATCACCCTTCTAAGACTTTTGAAGATTACTTGAGAAGATACGATCGCATTAAATTCCACTGCTCACCTATAAATCCTATGGTCAATCCGCCATGACATCCTTACCCAGTCAACCCAACAGCTCAAAATTTCACGTTTTAACCAGCACAAAATTTGACTTCGAGCATTTCGTTACCCGCGCTGCTCTGGGTCAAGGGCCGCGGCACACTATTTGGCAGCTCAAAGAGAGACTCAATGCACAGGTCCATCAACCAGATTTTGAAGATGACAGTCTGGTTAATGGCCTCGATAAACTTCTTTCTAAAATAATTGGCAGACCGCATCAGTGGGCTTTAGCCAGACAGGTTTTAGCTCAGACCAACTCCGATGATGTTGTCTACTGCTGTGGCGAAGATGCTGGTCTACCCCTAGCCCTGCTGGCATTATTCAAGAAAAACCGACCTCGGTTAGTTGTCAATGTGATGTGCCCAGAGCGGTGGCGACCCAAACTGCTGCTCAAATGGTTGCAGCTGCATCGCAATATTGATGCATTCACTGTAAACACGACTCTGAAAGTCCAAACTCTAAGAGACATGCTCAACCTAGCTGAGGATGGCGTGACTTGTTTGGCCGAGCAGACCGACAAACAGTTCTTCTACCCTGAACCTGGCACAATTGAAAAGCATCGTCCCTTGATTGCTAGTGCTGGCTTGGAGCAGCGAGACTATGTCACTCTTGCTAATGCTACTCACCAGTTAGATTTAGACGTCAAAGTCTGTGCTGTATCACCCAATGCCACCTCCAAAACGCGGTGCAGAATTCCTGAGCAACCGCCCCAAAACATGGAAATGCGGTATTTCGACTGGGTTGAGTTGCGCGATCTTTATCGCAGTGCCGATATTGCCGTAGTTAGCCTAATCAACAATACCTATGCCGCTGGTCTGACGGTTTTGATGGAAGCAATGGCTTGCCGTCGACCGGTAATCATTACCAAAACTGTAGGATTGGCCACAGAAATGGCTGAGAAAGGTCTCGTCTGGGGCGTACAACCCGACTCCCCTGAAGAGTTAAAGGCCGCCATCGTACACGTCTTAGGCCACCCTGAGGAGGCGAGTGCTAGAGCAGAGGCAGCTTATCAGCACTATTTGGAAAACCACACAAGTGAGCAGCATGTTGAGCAGGTATCCCGATTGCTGCAGCGGGTTGCCAACAGCACAATGTCAGACCAGCCCATGGTCATACGAGCAAAACCAGTTTGATCGTTTATCTAGCAGTAGTCATTGCCACAAGTTTGTCCAATTAATGGGCTGGTCGCGCTGAGCTAGGGCAATCAGCCGACTAGAGAATAGGGGATGTAGAGTTTGATCTACGTCCCCTATTCTGTATTTCTATTGGTGGACTATCTGCGGAAAATTGGTATTCCTCTAGACTGATCTGACTAACAATAGTTCTGGGTCAGGTGAGGAACGTTATAGGATTTAACGATGTTACTGAGTAAAAGCTTTAACTTGGTTTCTAGTCTATACTGTGCGCTGGAGCAGTCAGATCGATACGGGTGCTGATATATAGGTGGAGCCTTACCTTAGTGATTCTCTAGCATCAAACAATGCCTTCCACAAGGATCTGGCTTAAGCATGGTTTATCGAAAAGCCGTTAAAGATTTTCCTGGTAGGCTGTCAGTGTTTTGAGAGTCATAGGCTGACGTCAACAGTTTTTTGCCGCTTGTCAATGAGGTTATGACCATGAAATGGGCGATCGCTGCACCATTTTTTGATATTGATAATATCGATACTGCCAACTGGTTAGAGCCTTTTGTGCCAGGCGATGCCCACGAGTTTCAGCTCATTCCGCGACAAAAACCGCTGCCAAAATGGCACGATCGCAAGTCTAAATTTACGCCAATTGACGACTGGCTTGTCTACATGAGACAGGCCGCTGACGCACTTAATTCAGACGCCGATGGAATTATCACCGTATTCCCTCAGGTGGCTTCGGCGGTGGGTTTACAGCAAAAGCTGAGATTCTCCAACAAGCCTGTAGTCGCATGGCTTTTCAATGTGGGCACCTGTAGAACAGGTCTGCGTCAGAAGCTTGCCCGAGCTAGTCTGAGCCAAGTTGATCATTTTGTGGTGCATACCCGCAAGGAGATTGAACTTTATAGCCAGTGGCTAGGATTGCCCGCCAATCGGTTTGAGTTCTTGCCCTATCAGGTGCCCGAGATTCCCATTGAGTATGAAGAAGAGCGAGAGACTCCCTTTATTGCCTCCCTTGGGTCTGCCCATCGCGATTTTCCCACTCTGTTTGAAGCGGTTAAAAAGCTCAATATTAAAACTGTAGTGGCCACTGGCCAGGGTGCTGTTGAGGGTCTGACGATTCCTGAGCAGGTGGAACTGCCCTTTGGCATTAGCAAGGAGGAGTGCTTACGTCTAGGTCAGCAGGCTCGACTAAACGTTGTGCCGCTACAGCCCAAAGAGGGAGTTACGGCTGCCGGACAAGTTACTTTAGTAGAGGCCATGATTATGGGCCGACCGCTGATTGTCACAAACTTTTATGGGGCCGAGGATTACATCATCCATGGCGAAACCGGGTGGTTAGTCGAACCCAACTCCTTAGAGAGCATGACCGAGGCCATCGACCTACTCTGGCACGACGATGCTCTGCGCCAGAAACTTGGTGAGAATGCCCGCGCCTACGCCAAGGAGCATTTTTCTGATCCCTGTGCTGGTCGCCACCTAGAGCGCATTCTCAACGAAGTAGCCGAAAACCGAAATACACCGGCCCACGCAAAGCTACAGTGGGCTAAATAGCTCAAAGTTACTGAGCGTTTCAGACTGCGCGCTCCAAACCGTGAAATGGCGTCTGCGCTTCTCACCAACCGGTTACTCGATCTGGAGGGTGCGCAGCCGATTAATAGCTGCCGCTAGCTCTAAACCTCGAAACCAAACCAGGTCGCCCATAGGCCATTCGGTCAGGCAGTCTAGCCCATACTGATCGATGTCGGCCATGACTGCGGTGATGACCTCAAACAGCGATGTGGTTGAGGTCATGTGGTAGCGCTGAGCGTAGACGATCGCCGCCGCGATCGCCCGCACTTGGCCTGGCTCCACTAACTGCTCCACCGCTGATAAATCAATCGCTTCGGTGCCAATCTGGAGCTGCTCGACATCCCGTGCCCTGAGCTTGACGCTGTGGCGGCCTTTGCTGGGGTCAATGCTGTCGGGTCGAATGACTCGCGGTGCGAGGGCGCCGAAGCACTGGCCGCCTTCGCGATCGCGCTCTGTCTCGAACTCTGCCGCGATTGCCTTGGCTTGCTGAGTCACATCCCGAGGGCAAAACTCGTCCATGGCGATCACAGTGTCGGCCACATCGAAGTAGTCGCCGCTGCCCCCCATCACCAGCACGGTGGAGATGCCGTAGTCGGTGAAGAGCTGCCACACCTTGTCGATGAAAGGGGTAATGGGCTCGCGATCTTTGGCGATTAACGCCTGCATTCTGCGATCGCGAATCATGAAGTTCGTCGCTGAGGTGTCTTCATCCACCAGCAGCACCGTTGCTCCTGCCTCGATCGCCTCAATCGTGTTAGCCGCCTGGGAAGTGCTGCCACTGGCGTTGGGCGTTGAGAAATTCTGCGTCGATTTGCCCTGGGGCAGGCTGCCAATAAAGGGCGAAATATCGACCCCGGCAATGCTGCGGCCATCCTCCGCCCGCACCTTCGCTGCCGTCGGGTCGGTGACCACCTGGTGCCGCCCATCGCTGGGAACGTGGTTATATATCCCCGCTTCAACGGCCCGTAGCAAGGTCGATTTGCCGTGGTAGCCGCCCCCCACAATCAGCGTAATGCCTCTGGGAATGCCCATTCCGGTAATCTCTCCTGTATGGGGACAGCGCAACGTTACCCGCAGCGATTCCGGAGATGTAAAGGGAACCGCCTGATCCTCCAGTGGGTGATCGTCCACACCGCTGCGCCGGGGCAGGATGGCGCCATCAGCAATGAAGGCCACTAGGTTGTGGGCAGCGAGCTGCGATCGCAGCTCCTCGGCATCCTCAACTGTATTGATGTGGTGCTGAAGCTTCGCTCCATCCAATGCGTTATAGAGCAAAGTTTCCTCAACCAAAGCAGGAACAGACTCGCACAGTAACTCCGCTGCCTGCCGCCCCGCAATCCGCCGCCCAAAGGCAGGTAAACCTACAGTAAACCGCAACTCCACGACCTCCCCGGTCACCCTAGCCGCACTGCGGTTGAGAATGGCCTGGCTGGGACGCACAACACCAATCAATCCACTTTTGCCCGAACCCGATGAGCGCTGGCGAACCTGAGTTGCCCAGTAAAACTCACGGGTGAGATAGTCTGCTAAGGCGATCGCCCGACAGGGCAGTTTCCACAGTTGCCGAGGGAACCCTGATACCACCTGCGGCACCACTACCCGCACTCGACTTGGGGCTGCAAAGGGATCGCCCTGCACATGGTCAATGTGCAACACAAATTCCCCAAAGGCATACTTTCCCTTCAGCCCCTTATATGCGCCATAGCTCTGGCCATCGAGCCGATGAAGCTGATCGTAGAGGTCGTCTTGAGTCGCCATAGTACATAGTGGAGAAGCCACCGACCCAAGTACTCTACCGCACCCGTTCTTCTAGAGAGACCCTACTAATCCCTCCACTCCCCCCATACCCCTTGACAAGCTCTGCCCCCGCCCAGAACCCCAATCGTTTTACCTGCCTACCCATCCACCCGCCTACCCATCCACCCCCTCCGCCCCACCATCGCCACCGCTACCTCCATCGCCGCCGCCATGCTGCTAGCATCAGCGATCCCCTGCCCAGCAATATCAAACGCCGTACCATGGTCAGGCGACGTGCGCACAAAAGGCAGCCCCACGGTCGTATTTACTGCCCGATCAAAGGCCATCAGCTTCACTGGAATCAGTCCCTGGTCGTGATAGAGAGCTAGGTAGGCGTCGTGGGCCGTCTCCACCGCCCTCCCCTCGGTGCCAAACCAGGCCTGCCCAGGGCGCACCCACATCGTATCGGGGGGAATTGGGCCATCGATCTGTATCTGGGGGTAGCGCTGGCGCTGAGCCTCAAGCCAGGGGATCAGCCAGTCCACCTCTTCGTGGCCTAATTGCCCACCTTCGCCGCTGTGGGGGTTGAGTCCTGCCACGGCAATGCGAGGCTGCGTCAGGCCAAAGTCTTGCTTCAGGCTGTGGATCAGCAGATCGAGCTTTTGGTTGAGCAGGGCTGGCGTCAGCGCCTCAGGTACCTGGCGCAGGGGAATGTGGGTAGTGGCCAACAGGGCGCGCAGCCACCAGTCGGTATGGGGCGACTGAGCCACAAAGGCCATGCCAAACCGCTCGGCTTTGGCCCCCTCAGCTAAAAGTTCTGTCTGTCCAGGGTAGTGGTGCCCAGCCGCTTTCCAAGCTGATTTGGCGATTGGTCCCGTGACGATCGCATCGTACTGCCCCGCTACAGCCCCCTCAATGGCGGTCTTTAGATAGGCAAAACTAGCTGCCCCAGTAGCGGCGCTGGCCTGGCCGAAGGTCACCGTTTCTAAAGGCAGCGGCGGCGAAATATCTACAAAATCTAGGGAGTCTAAGTCTGGCAGCGGCCCGGCGTAGGAGGATTGCTGAAGGGCTACCAGGGTTTGGTGCAGAAGCGATCGCGTGCCCAGAATGGTGACAGTTGCGATCGCAGACCAATTCCTCGCTCCCAGCGCCTTGAGCACCACTTCTGGACCGATGCCCGCCGGGTCGCCCAGCGGAATTGCCAGCCGAGGGAGCGGCAAAGACAGGTTAGAGACCGAAGTCGCAGGGGTAGTCATAGCGCAGGGGGTGATACCAAACTGGTCTAAAATGAGGGCGGCCAGGGGATAAGCCAATCTCCGGCGGGCTGGGCAACTGGCTCAATTACTATAGTGCTGTGGAAGGAGAGCGTATGGGCGGCGAAATTTTCAATACGGCGATCATTATCTTTACCCTGACCCTATTGGGCCTGGGGATTGGGTTTTTGCTGCTGCGGGTGCAGGGCGGCGAAGAGTAGATTTGGCTTCAGGGGTGTAACCAGTGGAGCCATCTGATATTCTTAGAGGAAGTTAAACTTTTGTATCAATTCCCTCATGAAAGTATTGGTCGTTGGCGCTACTGGCACCCTTGGCAGGCAAATTGCCCGCCGTGCCCTGGATGAGGGGCACGAAGTCCGCTGCCTGGTGAGGAGCGCCCAGCGAGCCGCTTTTTTGCGAGAGTGGGGGGTAGAACTGGTGCGGGGCAACCTCTCCAGGCCTGAGACTCTGCCTCCGGCCCTGGAGGGGGTTGATGCGGTAATTGATGCTTCTACAGCCCGACCTTCCGAGTCGGTGCTACAGGTAGACTGGCAGGGCAAAGTCAACCTGATTAAAGCCACCCGCGACGCTGGCGTCAAGCGATTCATCTTTTTCTCTATTCTGAACTCCGAAAAGTTTCCCCACGTGCCGCTGATGAACGTTAAGCGCTGCACCGAGAAATTTTTGGCCGAGTCAGGGCTCAGCTACACCATCTTGCAGCCCTGCGGCTTTCTCCAGGGGCTAATTGGTCAATACGCCATCCCCGTGCTCGAAAAGCAGCCGATTTGGGTCATGGGCGAAGCCGCCCCCATCGCCTACATGGATACCCAAGATATTGCCCGGTTTGCGGTTAGGGCGCTGTCCGTGCCCGAAACCGAGAACCGTAGCTTTCCTCTGGCGGGCACCCGCGCCTGGGGGGCCTACGAAATCATGCGCCTGTGCGAACGCAAATGCGGTCAAGAAGCCAGGGTCTCGCGCATTTCCCTCGAGTTGCTGCGGGCAATTCGCAAGGTTGCGCAGTTCTTTCAATGGGGCTGGAATTTTGCCGATCGCCTCGCCTTTGTAGAAGTGGTCGCCGGCAGCCAACCCCTCGATGCTCCTATGGATGAGGTTTACCAAGTGTTTGGTATTCCCAAGGAGGAAATCACCACCCTCGAAGACTATATGCAAGAGTACTTCAGCCGTATTATGAAAAAGCTGAAGGAACTCGACTACGACAGCGAAAAAGCCAGCAAGAAGAAGCTGCCCTTTTAAGTCGTTGCTTTGGGCACGTTCACTGGGAAGGCTGCATCGGCCTCAGCTAGTCACTAAAACCTAAATCCATCTCAGGTAGTCGCCAATCGAAAGACCCACTGAAGCAATCAGTGGGGTTGCTGGTCAACTGGTGGATTGTCTAGCAGCCCAGCTTCTCGCACTAGGCGCGGCCAGAGCAGCAAGAAAAAGCCCATCCACACACCAATGGGAACTGCAACAAGGGCCGTCAGCCAAAGACGATGGAGCAACAGCCAGCTGCCGCTCACGATCGCAACCCCTGTCAGCACAATCGACCAGGGCTGACACCACCAGGGTTTCAGCTGCCAAGCGCTAGTAATAGGCGGTGTTTCAGTCATTAGGATGCTTCGGGCTGACAGCGATCGCACACACCCCGCACCGTCACCTCATAGCCCTCGACTTGCCAACGGGGGCTAAGGGTTTGCAGGTTGACGTTGCCCAGGGTTTCCCAAGGAATGTCGGCGATCGCCCCACAGCTTTGACAGCGAAAGTGGTGGTGAGGCCCAATGTTGGCGTCGTAGCGGCATACCCCCTCTTCAAGCAGCACTTCGCGGACGAGGTTGGCACCACGCAGCGCTTGCAGCGAACTGTAGACCGTCGCCTGAGACGACGTTGGGGCGCTTTGGTTAAGGTCGTGAAGAATATCGTCGGCGGTGGGGTGGTCGCAGCGACCCAGCAGGTTGGCATACACGGCAAAGCGCTGGGGAGTGACACGCAGCCCCCGAGACTTCAACATAGTGACGATTTGATCGGCTTGGGACAACATTTTCCCTGGCTCCGGAACTTCAGCGCTACGACTCTGCCAAACACCAGCTCAGGCTGGACATACTACAGTAGCCTACGTTTAACAGGTTAACATTCCGATCTAAGAATTAGTCTGATTTCGTAAAGAAAATGATTTT
Source organism: Leptolyngbya subtilissima AS-A7 (assembly GCF_039962255.1). Lineage (NCBI taxonomy): Bacteria > Bacillati > Cyanobacteriota > Cyanophyceae > Leptolyngbyales > Leptolyngbyaceae > Leptolyngbya > Leptolyngbya subtilissima. The sequence goes on from NZ_JAMPKY010000011.1 coordinate 79,791, forward strand.
TAAGCTAATATACTTATTGAAGATTTCTTAACTCGGAATTATTCTGGGTTAAGCAGCGAAGGCTGGAAACGCAGTTAACTGTTGTAGAACTACGAAAGAGGTAATTATGGTTGCAATGCTTGCTACTGGGCGCGTACCTGACGTCGTCTTTAAGACCCGTGTGCGGGATGAGTCTGTGGGCGGGTCCAACCCCTACCGCTGGCAAGACACCACTACCAGCGATCTCTTTGCTGGTAAGAAAGTAGTGGTGTTCTCCCTGCCCGGCGCTTTCACCCCCACCTGCTCCTCCAACCACCTGCCCCGCTACGAAGAGCTGTATGAAGAGTTCAAGGCCCATGGCGTTGATTCCATCATCTGCGTCTCAGTAAACGACGCCTTCGTCATGTTCCAGTGGGGCCAAAAGGTTGGCGCTAAAAACGTCTTCCTGCTGCCCGACGGCAATGCCGAGTTTACTCGTAAGATGGGCATGCTGGTTGACAAATCCAACCTAGGCTTTGGTATGCGCTCCTGGCGCTACTCCATGCTCGTCAACGACGGCGCTATCGAAAAGATCTTCGTTGAGTCTGACTTTGGCGACAACTGCCCCATCGACCCCTTCGAAGTGTCTGACGCTGACACCATGATGGCCTACATAAAAGGCACCGAGGCAACTGGGGTGTCTGAGCCTCGTTTGGCCTTCGTGGGCTAACGCCCCTGTCTCATCTCACCTCAGTGAGCGTTAGGCAAAGGGGATTGTGCAATCCCCTTTGCCTTTTTAGATCGGGGTTCCTAGCCGACCTGAGGGCAGAATTATTCCCTATCGGTCACGAGTCTTGAGTATCCAAACCAATAGCCCTCACCTCTGCCTTGATTGCAGAGAGCAGGTATGCAGGGGTCCTTACGGAACTTCCCAGCTACTGTCCTAGATGAGTTCTGGCAAGGTTCAGGCCTTACTCAGTAAACACTCTGTCAATTTTCATCTTGATGCTTACAGAACCTTTTAGCTTAGAAGGGTGGTTTTATCCATCGCTGCCCAGGCTCGATTGCAGTCCTTTCGCTCAGTTGCCGCTATGAAACTCTCCCGCAAAAATCTACACGAACGCACCGATCAGGTTTATGACGCCATCGTTGTCGGCGGTGGTATGGGAGGGTTGTCAGCAGCTATTTATCTGGCCCGCTATGGCCTCAAGTGCCTAGTGGTGGAAAAGGGTAAGGGGCGATCGCTGTGGATGCAGGAAGTGCGCAATGTGGTCGGAGTCAGCCCCGACACCCCCGGGCGCGAAATGCTCAACCACGGTGTTCAGCAGTCAGTCGATTGGGGGGCAGACTACCTCCGCGGCTACGTCGAAGACGTGGTCGATGAGGGCGACCATCTAGCGGTGCAGGTCAAGGTGGGTAAAGTCGACAGTGTTTACCCCGTATTTCGCGCCAAGTACCTAATCGCGGCCTCGGGCGTGATTGACGTTCTGCCTCAGCTCGACGATATGCAGAACGTCTATGACTATGCAGGCTATACCCTGCATGTCTGCATGATCTGCGATGGCTTCGATATGTGGGATCAAAAAGCGGTGCTGATTGCCGGCAAAGAGTCGCAGATCAACGCGGCCTTTGTGCTGGATTGGTTTACCCCCTACATCTCGGTGCTCACCCATGGTCTCTGCACCGTTGGTGATGAAATGCGGGCTAAGCTGGCCGACTACGGCTACCCCCTTTACGAAGCACCGATCGCTAAGTTTCTTGGCGAGCACCACAAGATGAGTGGCGTAGAGCTGACCGACGGTACTGTGGTCGAAGCCACCACTGGTCTAGTTAACATGGGCTCGATTTACCATAACCAGTACCTCAAGGGCATCTCAACCCTAGAGTGGGATGGTGAAAACCTGGTGACCAACACCATGTGTCAAACGACCCACGATCGCATTTTTGCCATTGGTGACCTCAAGCAGGGCTTGAACCAGGTCTCGGTCGCTATAGCCGACGGCACCCTGGCCGCCACTCAGATCTGGCGCAACATTCGCCGCGCCAGCCCCCCGCGCAGGTGGGAGGAAAATCTGGTCAAAGAAGCGATCGCCTCCTAATAGGATTCACCAACATCATCAAGCAAAGGCCCCTCTTCTATCAGGAGAGGGGCCTTTGCTTGTGGCTTTGAGCCATGGCGTTGCTGAGCAGAGCGTCTAAACGAGGTAGGGATTGACGATACTGGGGACTATCTCTGCGGCTACTGTCGTGACACGGAGCGATTCTAAGCCCCAAGTTGGGTCACCGTATTCAATGGGGTCGTCCTGATGCCCGAGTATCGATGATGCCTTCAGAGAACTGTCCTCACAGCCTCTCCACTGCAATACCACTTTCTAAAAGCGCCATTTAACAGTCGCGGTTCTCGATCGCACCGTCGGGCATGGTGGTATTGCAAAACTGCACCATGCTGCGGTTGACGCCACGCAGATTAGCGCCTTTGAGGTTGGCCCCCGTCATGTTGGCGGTACCGAGGGTGACGCTGAGCATGACCGCACCACTCAGATTGGCATCGGTGAGATCGGCGTCAGTCAGGTTGGCCTGGGTCATCTCCACGTTAGAGAGGTCGGCACCGGATAAATTGGCGTTGGGCAGATTGGCACCGTTCATTTGAGCCCCGACTAGGTTGGCACCGCTGAGATTAGCGCCTTCCATATCGCTGAGCATGAGGTTGGCGTTGCCCAGGTCAGCTCCAGCCAAATTGGCCCCAGTGAGCACCGCAATCTTGAGATTGGCCCCGGCTAGATCGGTGTTGCTGAGCTCGGCCTCATTGAGAATGCACACCTGGCACTTTTTAGTTTCGAGCAGCTTTTGCACGTCGTCGGGAATGGCGGCTTCGGCGGGGGCAAAGCTCAGGCTCCAGAACATGAGGGCAAGGGCCAGCATGGCTGTCAAGCGTTTCATAGTCGGCAACAATCCTGTAAGGCGGGTCTTGGTTATTCTCCCATTCAATGGCATACCTGGGGGGTAACCGGAGCAGCTAAGGGGGTGGCTCTAGAAAGCCGATCGCCCCAGCCAAAACAGCTCGGGCTGGGGGTTATGGCGGCATGGGGGCCAGTAGCGCAGCGCCTCAGCATCGAGCTGGGGTGACGGCATCGGCAGATCTTGGGCTAGGCACAGGTGAGCGATCGCGCGGCTAAACTCGGCCCCATGCCCTGGAATTCTGGCGATGCCGTGGGCCAGCTCATGGGCCACCAGCCCCGGCCAATCGGCGAGCACAATGCGGCCCGCGTCAACCATCAGCGTAATGGGGGCGGAGCGATTCTCCCCCAGAGCTGGTTTCGACCCATCACAGCAAAATCCATCTACCCCTGCCTGGGGCGCGATCGGGGCCGCAAAAATTTGCATGTTGGGAGACAAAGCTGTCTCAAAACACCCCATTAGGTCGCGCAAAATGGCGTTGAGCTGCTGGTTTACCCGGTGAATGTGCTGACCAATCCAGATTAAGGCTTCCCCAGGGGGGTCAGCTACGTGGGCTAAGGCAATCCAGCTGGGTTCGACCGACAAATCGCGCAGCAGGCTTAAATATTGCGTAGCTCGCACCACGGGGTCAGCGCCGCTAGCTGGAGCCTGTTGCCAATAGATAGCCTGGTGAACCTGTTGATCAAAGGAGGCATCGTTGGAACCTAGCTGGGACGGAGGCTCGTTCCAGCTAGGTTTCCGCTCGCGTTGCGAATCGCTGACCATGGGGGAATAATTGAAAACCGGAGCAGTAGGCAAAATTTTCCCACAGGATCTCTGCGATCGGTCAGCAACGAACACTTTAAAGCCGCTATTTTCGTTAGGTTAAATAAGAATTCAAGGCAATAGCTTCGACGTCGCCACCCCTCTGGCAGACAGGATCTAGGCTAAAAATCTATCCGAATAACAGCCCTCAAGCACAAAAATTTCCTCCGTCAACGGGGCAAAGTTATATATTTAATAAAGAACCTTTGGTAAAACGCAGCACTCCTCCCCACGATTCATGGTTGCCACTCCCAGTCTCAGCACCTTTAGCCAGCGCCCCCGCAACGGGGATGCGGAAACGCTGAGAAAAATTTTCGGCGCTGTAGATGCAACCAGCTGCCCCTATACCTACAACTTTCATATGCACACCGCTTGCTCCGACGGCAAGCTCACTCCCGCTGGCCTCATGGAGCAGGTGGTTGATATTGGCCTCAGCGCCTTTGCTATCACCGACCACCACACCGTCAAGGGCTACCAGCAGGCCAAAGCTTGGCTAGAAGATTGGCAGTGGCGCCACCCTACGTCCCTCCGCAGCCGTCAGCGAGGCAAAGGCGGGGCTGTGCCGCGGTTGTTTACCGGCGTAGAAATCACCGCTATTTTAGTTGAAACCGAGGTGCACATCTTGGGCTATGGCTTTGCGCCTAGTCACGATGCGATTGAGCCTTACCTGCGAGGTTACGCGCCCCGAGGTGAGGCCAAACTTGCGGTTGCCGTCATTGCGGCAATCCAAGCGGCGGGTGGGCTAGCGGTGCTGGCCCACCCTGCTCGCTACCGCACTTCGGCTAAAACCTTGGTGCCCATCGCGGCGGCCCTCGGCATTGATGGGGTTGAAACCTACTACGCCTACGCCAACCCCGAACACTGGGCTCCCTGCCCTCGCCATACCCCCACTATTGAACAACTGGCCCAAGACCATAGCCTGCTGACCACCTGCGGCACCGACACCCACGGGCCAAACTTGCTGCGGCGACTGTAGTTTTCCAGGGTCACCTACTCTGGGCTCAAGCCTGCAATTAATCACGAAACTGACCGCAGAAGACAGCTACGGCTCGATGCAGCAAACTGCTCAGAAGGCCCGTCCGCAATGACGACGATGGGGAAATATAGAGGGCGATCGCCGCACAACGGCAGCTGGGCGAGTCACAGCGATCGCTAATTACCGCCGAAACACGAACAAGTTGCCCGTGGCACCGCGCCCAAATCGCAGGTCTTCGTCCAGATAGGACGTGATCCACAGCGCCTCTTGGCGAAGAAATTCGAGCACCGGCACGGTAATCTGGGGCAGGTGCAGCCCAGCAATTCCCAGCAGGCGGGTGGCTTGCACCGTAAAGGCCCCAAAGCTAACGCGAGCACTTTCGCCTTCTTCATAGGGCTTCCAAATGCCCTGAGCCGTGGCAGTGAGTTCGCCAAAGAAGGGTAGAGATAGCACAGCGCCATTTTCGGTGGCAATGCCAGCCCCGTTGTCTTCGGAGTCAGTCAGCCGCTGCCACACGCGCTGAATGCCCACCGGCAGCGGAAACTGCCGACCCAGGCGGCGCGTGACCACCGTGCCCCGCGAGGCATAGACCAGGGCCCAGGAGCCCAGCAGCATGGGCCAATGCTCTGGCCGTAGGGGCTGGTCGATGGGGTTGAGGGCTTCCAGTTCGCAGATAATCTGGTCAATGGCGGGATGCTCTACGGGCAAGATAGCATCCTCAATTTCTAAGGCACCAATGCTCTGGAGCAGCTGAGTTTTAAGCTGATGGCGGCGAGTCTGAAGAGGAGTCATTGCAGCAGGGAAATGAAGGGAATGGGGCCTAACATAGGCTGAGCTTAGGATACCCGGCGCAGTCAGACAGGTTTCTCCAACGGCAGCGGCAGATTGCGAATGGAGAAATCGAGCAGCTCCATGGGGTGAAAGAGTGGGACAGCACGCGCTTGCCCAGCCATGTGCTGCTGAATTTGCAGTGAGCAGCCGGGGTTGGACGAGGCTACCAATGTCGCGCCGGTGTTCAGCAGATTTTTTACCTTCATCTGGCCCAGCTCTGCGGCCACGTCGGGGTGCAGCATGTTGTAGACTCCGGCGCTGCCGCAGCAGAGGGCCGCATCAATGGGTTCTCGCAGGGTGACGCCGGGAATTTGTTTGAGTAACTGACGAGGTTGAAAACTAATCTTTTGACCGTGGAGCAGGTGGCAGGCGTCTTGATAGACGATGGGTAAAGCGCCTGGGGTGATGGGATGCAGTGGTGTTGTTAGCCCCACCTGGGCGAGGAATTCCTGTACGTCGCGGACTTTGGCCACAAAGGCTTGGGCGCGATCGCGATACTCCGGGTCATCCTGCAAGATGTGGTGGTATTCCTTCAAGGTGTGGCCGCAGCCTGCGGCGTTGATCACAACGTAATCAACCTCGGCGGCCTCGAAGCAGTCGATCATGCGGCGGGCCAAGGTTTGGGCCTGGGCCTCTTGCCCCTGGTGGGCGGGCAGCGCCGCGCAGCATCCCTGCTCGTGGGGAATCACCACCTCGCAACCGTTGGCGCTGAGCACCCGCGCCGTCGCCGCATTCACGTCGGAAAAAAACACCCGCTGCACACAGCCCAGCACCATGCCCACTCGGTAGCGCTGGGTGCCCACGGCGGGAATTAGCTCGGGTAGGTCATCTTGAAAGCTCTCGGCGGTGATCGGCGGCAGCAGCGATTCCATAGCCGCTAGGCTGGGAGAAAGTTTGGTCAGCAGCCCGGTTTTCTGCACCAGCTTAGAAATTCCTAGCTTTTGATACAGATACAGCGGCCCAGCCATCGCCCGTAGCCGAGTGGGGTAAGGGAACAGGCTGAAGATCAGCGATCGCACCAACCGTTCCGGCAGGGGTCGCTCATGGTTACGTTCTACCTGGGGTCGCACCGCTGCAATCAGTTGGTCGTACTGCACTCCCGAAGGGCAAGCCGTGGTGCAGGCCAGGCAGCCCAGGCAAGAGTCAAAATGTTTTGCCGAGGTGGCCGACAGAGGCGCTTCGCCGGTGTTGATGGCGTCCATCAAATAAATTCGGCCCCGGGGTGAGTCCATTTCGGTACCGAGCACACGATAGCTGGGGCAGGTGGTGAGGCAAAACCCACAGTGCACACAGGCGTCGATCAGCCTGGGGTCAGGGGGATGGTGGGCGTCAAAACCATCAGGACTGGGGACGGAAGCGAGGGGGGCAGGCGACTCTGACGTAGGCATGGAAACCCAGGAAACAGCACTCTTTCAGCCTAACGCGATCGCCCTCTGATTAACCTTGGGACAGTGAAAATCCCGTAATGATCAGCATAGGGACAAACAGAGGAAATTTGGGTGAGAGGTCCCGCAAATTTCCTCTGTAGGCATTGCTTTAAAAAGCCCCCTGAAAACGAGGACAGGCATGGTAGCCAGAAGCCTAGGCTTAATCTATTCCGCGCAGCTTGCGGGTATTGTCGTACAGGCTCTGAGCCAGGCCGTCCAGCCGCTGGGAGAGTTTTTCATCGACAATCTTGCCCTGGTCGTCAAAGGCTTGCCAGGCCTGGCCGATCGCTACCTGTTCAGGCACCACCCAGGTGTGTACCCAGCGCAAAATCGTGCGCAGATCGTTGAGGGCATTGTTGTTTGACTGACCGCCAAGAATGCTGACTGCCCCGGCTACTTTGCCATCAAGTTGGTCGAAACTCATCAGGTCGAGCGCGTTCTTGAGCACGCCGCTAACGCTGCCGTGGTACTCGGGAGTAACCAGCACAAAGCCGTCAGCGTCGAGAAACGCCTGGCGCAGACGCTCGACATCGGGGTGGTCAGGGTAATCTTTGCCGCCGTGGCAAAGGGGTAGGTTCATCTCACGTAGGTCGAGTTGCTCAACCTCGGCTCCTAGAGCGCTAAGGCGATCGCATACCAGCCCCAGCGCTAACTGACTGTATGAATTGGGTCGCAGACTTCCAGCAATACCGACAAACTTCACCACTGCATACCTCCTATTCGCTTAAACGTAATCGTAATGACTTCAGGTTAGTAGGAATTGTCACGATTTGTCAACTGCTCTGTGCTTTCTGAACCGGCCCTACAGAGTTCTTCCTCAAGAAAACGGCCCCTGACAAAACGGCCATGCCCCGCGGTTAATCGGCTATAGTGACGGCAAATTACCCTGCCGGTTGCCTTGGGCAAACCCTCATCAGACTCCCTCGAATGCGTTCGAGCCGTTGGTCCGCCGCTGGCGATTCCGACGGCCGTTCCCCTGGCCCCGCTCACCATTGGGGGTGAAACAATTCCCCTGGGCAAGCGGGTGCGGCTTGACCTGCCGGTGGCCCGCCTGACCACCGGCACCATGATGTCGCTGCCGGTGACGGTGATCAGCGGCAAAAAGCCGGGGCCGCGCCTGTGGCTCAGCGCCGCCATCCACGGCGACGAGCTCAACGGGGTCGATATCATTCGCCGGGTTGCTAAGTCGCTCAGGCCCAACCGTCTGGCCGGCTCAGTGATTGCGGTGCCGGTGGTGAATATCTTTGGTCTGCTAGAGCAATCGCGCTACCTGCCCGATCGCCGCGATCTCAACCGCGCCTTCCCCGGCTCGGCGCGAGGCTCCATGGCCAGTCGGCTGGCGAATTTGTTTATGAAAGAAGTGGTTAGCCAGTGCACTCACGGCATTGACCTGCACACGGCAGCTATTCACCGCGTTAACTTGCCCCAGGTGCGGGCCGACCTTAACAATCCAGCTACCTACGACTTCGCCAGAGCCTTTGGGGCACCGGTGATCATCCATGCCTCCCACCGCGATGGCTCGCTGCGTCAGGCGGCGGCAAAGCGCAAAATTCCCACCCTGCTCTATGAAGCGGGCGAGGCGCTGCGGTTTGACGAAGCCGCCATACAAACCGGGGTTGATGGCATTTATCGAGTGCTGGCCTACCTAGGCATGTATACGCCGCCGGCTATGGCTCAGCCATGTACTTTAGAGGTGCACGATACCCGCTGGGTCCGCGCCTCGCGCGGCGGTATCTGGCACCGATCGGTTTCTCTAGGCGACGAAGTCAAGCAGCGTCAGCCCATGGGCTTTATCAGCGACACCTTTGGCGACAAGCCGGTGCAGGTGCGCAGCCCCATGGATGGCATTGTCATCGGCCACGGCCAAAACCCGCTGGTCAACCAGGGTGATGCCTTAGTCCATGTCGCCAGCGTGAGGGCAGAGATTGAGCAAGAACAGTAGGATGAGCAAAGCGACGCCTGCCCATCCGCCCAGCTATGCAGCGATTTACTCAGCTTTTTCAGGATATAGATGCGACCACCTCGACGAACGAAAAGGTGCGATCGCTGCAAGCTTACTTTCAAGAGGCTGAACCCGCCGACAAGGTCTGGGCGCTCTATCTGCTGCTGGGCAAGACTCGCCGCCGCATAGTGACCTCGCGGATGCTGCGGGACGTATTTTTGCAGATTTCCGACATTCCCGAGTGGCTGTTTAAGGACTGCTACGCCCAGGTGGGCGACTCGGCGGAGGTGATTGCCCTGCTGCTGCGGGATGTAAATTTACCTGTCCGTGGGGGCGCAGCCTGCTGCGCCCCCACCCCAGGCCATGCTGAGAACCAACCTCCTTCGGCCCCTATCCCCCTGCATCAGTGGATGGAGGAGGTGATTCCCATGTACAAGGCGATGGAGACCGACGATGAACGGCGCGATTTGATCGTCTCCTGGTGGGCAGCGCTGAATAATACCGAGATCTTTGTGCTCAACAAGATTCTCACTGGGTCCTTTCGGGTTGGTGCATCGGCAAAACTGGTGATCAAAGGCCTCGCCGCCGCCACGGGCGTTTCCGAAGCCGTACTGGCTCACCGCCTGATGGGTGACTTTGGCCCTACGGTCGAGTTCTACACCAGCTTGACCAATGAAGAGGCCACGCAGAATGCTCCCAGCCAGCCCTACCCGTTCTTTTTGGCCACCTCTTTGGACGAAGAAAAATTCCAGGGCGAAAACTTCTCTCGCTGGCGGGCGGAATGGAAGTGGGATGGCATTCGCGCCCAGGTGATTAAGCGGGATGACCAGGTGTTTGTCTGGTCGCGGGGCGAAGACCTGGTCACAGACCAGTTCCCAGAAGTGGAAGCGATAATGGCCACCTTCCCCAACGGCATTGTGATGGACGGGGAAATTCTCTGCTGGCAAGACGGCATGCCGCTGTCGTTCAACCATCTGCAAAAGCGCCTAGGCCGTAAGAAAGTCAGCAAAAAGGTGATGGACGAGAGCCCAGTGCACTTCATTGCCTACGATTTGCTGGAGTACGGCGGCATCGACATCCGAAAGAAGAGCTGGAGCGATCGCACCCAATCCCTCTCTACCCTGCTGGCCGTGCACACCGCCCCCAACCTGCACCAGTCTGTCCCCCTTGAGTTCCAGTCCTTTGCTGAACTGGCGGCACTGCGCCAAAACTCTCGTCAGCAGGGGGCCGAAGGGCTGGTGGTGAAGGCGATCGATAGCCCCTACCTAGTGGGCCGCAAGCGCGGCTACTGGTGGAAGTACAAGGTTGAGCCCATGAGCCTCGACGCGGTGCTGATCTACGCCCAAGCGGGCAGCGGCAAGCGGGCCAACCTCTTCACCGACTACACCTTTGCCCTTTGGCAGGGCGAGAATCTAGTGCCCTTCACCAAAGCCTACAGCGGTTTAGACAACGCCGAAATCGACGCGCTAGATAGATGGATTCGTCGACACACGACGGAGCGGTTCGGGCCAGTGCGATCGGTCGAGCCGATTCACGTCTTTGAAATTGGCTTTGAAGGCATTGCAGAATCGACTCGCCACAAGTCGGGTATTTCTGTACGCTTTCCCCGAATTTTGCGCTGGCGGAAGGATAAACCTGCGATCGAAGCCGATACATTAGAGTCGGCTAAGGAGTTGCTATCAGCTTTTCAATAACAATCAGGAAGTTGAAGATAGTCTCTTGGCGTTTAACGTCACGCGTTATAAACTTGAGTGAGTGATGTGACTCCCGAACGTTGATACGAAGTTTTAGAGATAAAGAGACTCAAAAGATTTTCGAACGTCAGCGCTCGCGCAAACTGCCGGTGAATATTCAGCAAGTTGCACTACGAAAGTTAAGAATGCTCAATAATGCGGAAACCCTCAAAGACCTCCGCATACCGCCAGCGAATCGATTAGAACGTTTGGTTGGTAACAGGGCTAATCAGTACAGTATTCGCATTAATGATCAATGGCGAATTTGCTTTGTCTGGCAAGACGGTGAAGCTTTGGATGTGGAAATTGTTGATTACCACTGAGATCGAAACATGACAGAAGAGAAGCTCAGACCCATTCATCCTGGCGAGGTGCTTTTAGAAGAATTTCTCAAGCCGATGAACCTCAGCCAAAATCAAATTGCTTTGGCTTTGCGAGTTCCCGCTCGCCGAATTAATGAAATCGTTTTGGGGAAGCGGCGAATTACCGCTGATACTGCTCTGCGACTAGCCCGCTATTTTAATACATCGCCCCGGTTCTGGTTGGGCTTGCAGATGGATTACGACCTAGATATTGCTCAGGATGAAATCGGCGATCGCCTTGAACAAGAAGTAGTCGCATTGATTCAGGCTTGATGGGATTGGGAAGCTGCTTTAGCCACCAGGTAGACCAGGGGCGATCGCCACTGCACCGTCTGCCCCTGCAACTGCCGCTGACAACTCTGCTGAATGGTCGCAACATCTTTCTCAGACAGGTGCTCCACTAGCTGATCGCGATAGCTGGGTGGGGTACCGCCTACCGCAAACCACCGCTGCAACAGCGCAGAAGACACATAGATACTGCTGTGCAAAACATCCTCCGTGAGCTGGACGGTGAAGCCTGCTTTGAGAAAGAGGGTTTGTAGGGTATCGGCTTGCCAGTTGAAGCGGGGATCAGTAGTGGAGTGGGCGATCGCATCTTCCGCCTGGTGCCAGCGCTTGACCAAGGCCTTGCTCAAGCCCGGGACATCCACCAGAGCCGAAATCCGCTGGCTGTGGCGAGGGATGGTTTCGGCCAGCACTACCACGCCATCGGGAGTTAGCAAGTGCTGCACAATCTCGATAAATCTGTCTCGGTTTACCACTTGCCCAAAGGCATTGCGGCCCACAATGCGCTCAAAGCGAACGCCTGGCGTGTGGGCGGCAAGATAAGCTGCCAGGGCTTCGTAGTCAGCATGCACAAATACGGGGCGAATCAGTTCGGGCAGTTGAGCCGCCTGTTCCTCCAGCGCTGCCTGGTCTTGGGCAGTGTGCACGCGGGCGTAGACGCCGCCCTCGGGTACCCGGCGCAAAGCTTCCCAGGTGAGCAGTCCCGTACGAGCGTTAAGGTCGAGAATGCGGTGGTGGCGCTGGGGTAGGGCCAGAGCAAAGACGCGATCGCGCACCTCCCCCAGCTGTTCGCCCGCCTGGCTGAGGGTGCGCTGCAGCCAGCGATCGCGGGCCGGGTCATCGGGGCTGTAGGTGAGCGCTTCGGGTAACGCACCGCCGCCATCCACCATTGCCGCTAGCTGAGCCTCGCGCCGTTGGGCCACCTGGGTCTGAATCGATGCCTCGTAGCCCTGATTTGACGGTTGGTAAAACACCTGCCCCTGCAAGCCACTGGGTAAATACTGCTGCTCGACCCAGTGGTCGCGGTAGGCGTGGGGATACAGGTAGCCTTTGCCGTGGCCAAAACCTTTGCTGTCGCGATTGCCATCTCGCATAGGGTTGGGCACCTCGCGCTCGCGCTCCTGCTCAATAGCGGATAGGGCATCGAAAAAGCCCATGGTGCTGTTAGATTTAGGGGCTGTCGCTAAATACAGCGTCGCCTGGGCTAGGGGATAGCGACCCTCGGGCATGCCCACCCGGTCGAAGGCGGCGGCACAGCTGGTCACCACCGTCACGGCGTGGGGGTCGCCCAGGCCAATGTCTTCGCTGGCCAGAATCACCAGACGGCGAAAGATGAAGCGGGGGTCTTCGCCTGCGTAGACCATGCGGGCCAGCCAGTAGAGTGCCGCATCGGGGTCAGAGCCGCGCACGCTTTTGATAAAGGCGCTGATGGTGTCAAAGTGAGCGTCGCCCTCTTTGTCGTAGAGCACCGCCCGCTGCTGAATCGATTCTTCCGCCACATCTAGGGTGATTTGGATTTGGCCCTGCTCGTTGGGAGGTGTGGTTTCGACCGCTAGCTCCAGAGCGTTGAGTAGGGCGCGGGCGTCACCGTTGGCCACATTTACCAGGTGGTCGATCGCGGCCGGTTCAAGCTGAATGGGGCGATCGCCGTAGCCCCGCTCTTTGTCCGCCAGCGCCTGCTCTACCACCCGGTACAGATCTGCCGACTCCAGCGGCTTGAGCTGAAAAATGCGCGATCGGCTGACCAGCGCCTTGTTAACCTCGAAGTAGGGGTTTTCTGTCGTCGCCCCAATTAAAATTACTGTGCCGTTTTCCACCCAGGGCAGCAGCGCATCTTGCTGAGCTTTGTTGAAGCGGTGCACTTCATCGATGAACAGAATCGTGCGCCTGCCGTACTGGCCGCGCAGATCTTGGGCCGATGCGATCGCCTCGCGAATATCCTTCACCCCCGCCAGCACCGCGTTTAGCGCAATGAAGTGGGCGCTGGTGGTGTTGGCAATGATTTGAGCCAGGGTGGTTTTGCCCGTGCCTGGCGGACCAAAAAAAATCAGCGACGACAGCTGGTCGGCCTGAATCGCTCGCCGCAGCAATCGCCCCGGCCCCACTACGGCATCCTGACCAATGAATTCGTCCAGCGTTCTAGGCCGCAGCCGTGCCGCCAGGGGGGCATCCCGGCCAATCTGCTCCTGGCGGCTGTGGTCAAAGAGATCCATTGGATGAGGGCGAAGTAGGGCTAGTAAACACCAATTTACTGGCATTACCAGCCCAGTCTTTCTATGGTATAGCCCTAAACGCTAGCTCTTCTACAGCGATTCGATGAATATGAATCGTTGTTAGTTCGTTGGGGAGTGACCGCAAAATCCCTCAAAATGTGAACATTGCTTCTGAGAGTTTGAAAAGCTCTGTTTTTATAGCAAAAGTGAAGCTCCCCCTGTGTCTTTTGTAAAAGGAAACAGGGGGAGCAGCATGGGACTGAGGTTTCGGCAAAGCGCTTTCCAAATGCCCTCTAATCCGAGTTATCCCAGTCTGGTTTGGAAGCTGTCATCCTACTCATTGACAGCTATAGCCTTAACCGCGAGCCCGCTCTAGCAGAATCATCATGATTAGGCTGAGCAGTACCTGAGTTTCTTCTTGGGGCGACAGTTGATCGATTGGCTTAACAAGAAACTTGCGAGACAAAAACGACGGCTGCTTTTCTAAACGCATGACTACAGTGCCATTGGTGCGTTTTACCAAATATTTAGGGTTGAGTACATAGCCACTCAAGGCTCCTAAAATTGGCACTTCTTGAAACAGTGAGTCGAGCACTTTAATCCAGGGGTTCTCCTCCTGGATATGTAGGTCGCTATTTGCGTTGTCAAAAATATCGTAGTGGGCTTTCCACAACGATTTCATGCCCTTCTTCTTAACACCCCCTATTACTGCGCCGTTACTATCTGTAAAGTTGTAGCGAGCCGAAAAATCAATAATGCGATCGGCTTTTATGTCATAAAGCCTCTGAGTTTGAGCTTCGTCCGCAAAAACACCAATCGCTTCTTTTAATTTGAATAACTTTTGTTTAACGAAGAATACAACCTTGCCATTAGCATCTGTAACGGTGATTTTAGGCGCAAGCGTCCAAACCTTAAAAGTAATCTCTAAAGGATATTGCATACTTATATAACAGCTCCGGCTTCTAGAAAATGTTGCTCTCTAGTAATCCCCTGTTTAGAATGCAAATATCAGCTACAAAAGAGCATTGGCATAAAGTTAGTATTTCTTAAATATTTAGCCTGAGTAAATTAGCACTCGCCTGAGATAGGCGAGACTGTGCGATCGCAAAAATGGGCAAGAGGTTCCTCCCCTCGCCCATCCATCAGCCAATTGCCTAACCCGCTTTCAACCAGCCAGATACGCCTTCAAATCATGGCGGGCGTAGCGCAGTTTCTTAATCGCGTCGCGCTCGATCTGGCGCACTCGTTCGCGGCTAACGTTGAGCTGCTGACCCACTTTCGAGAGCGATAGCCCTTCCCCAGTACCGAGGCCAAAGCGCAGCACTAGCACCTCTCGCTGCTGCGGCGTCAGGCGATCGAGGATGCGAAATATGTCCTGCTTGAGGCTATTTTGAGCTGCATATTCTTCGGGCGATCGCCCCTGTTCATCCTCTAGCATGTCGGCTAGCTCGGTGTCACCTTTGTCGCCCACCAAAGCGTTTAGTGACATGGGCTGCTGCGACTGCGATAGAAACTGACGCACCTGCACCAAAGGCATATCGAGGTAGTTGGCTACTTCTTCAAGGTTAGCGGTGCGCCCCAGCTCTTGGGCCAGATGGCGCTGGGCGCGCTTGATCTTGGTCAGCTTCTCAAAAATGTGAATGGGCAAGCGAATGGCGCGGCTTTTCTCTGCGATCGCCCGAGTTACTGCCTGACGAATCCACCAATAAGCATAGGTCGAAAACCGAAAACCCTTAGTGGGGTCAAACTTTTCGACTCCACGCTGAAGGCCCATGGTGCCTTCCTGTACCAAATCCATCAAATCCAGGTTGCGTTTGGTGTATTTCTTGGCAATAGAAACCACTAGGCGCAGGTTAGCTTCCACCATGCGGCGACGAGCCGCCTCTCCCGCAGCGATCTGCTGGTGCAAGTCGTTGAGCGAGACCTGAGCAGCTGCAGCCCACTCGTCTTCTGAAGGCTCGCGGCCCAAAGTGTTCGTTAGCTGGGTCGATATATCAGTTAGATGATTCAGCTGCTGCACATGCTTACCCAGCGAAATCTCTTCGTCGCGGGTCAGGCGGGGGATGCGGCCAATTTCTTTCAGGTATGCCTGAACAGAATTGCTAGAGGTGGAGATAGCTTGAGCCATGGGGAAATCAGTAGTGGCAATCGACTTACCTGCCACTATGACAAGGGTTGCTCTTCCATGCCTCTACCCAAGGGGAGGAAGGCTAAGAATACCTTAAGAGCTACAGTTAGCGCCGTCGTACTGCACCTGTATCGGCAGCCAATGGGCCCGAGGGTTGGGGAGAGGGCTGCTAGCTTGAGGCTCAAAGCTGCGCTGCAGTGCCAGTTCTAGTGCTTTATCATCCAGCACTGTGTAGCCCGTGCTGTCGAGCAAGACTGGCTCCTTTACCAGTTGACCTGCCGCATTCACAATCACCCCAACTAGCCCTTCAGCAGGGGCTGGCGTCAGGCAGCTAGCCAAAGGATAGGTGACCTGCAAAGGGGCAAGTTTGGCTCCTAAAACGGGCACCTCACTATCGCCTAAACCTTCGCCCTCTGTCTCTAGCCATCCCGGCACCACAGCGGTGTGAAAGGCCACCTCATCAGCAACTAGCGACTTGGCTTGCTGATTAAACTGGTATTGCCCTAGATCACGCAGGCGCTCGTCAAGGGTGGCGGGTAGTGGCTCGGGGGGCACCGGCTCGAGGTCAACAACATCCGTAGGTGGTGCAGGGGGCTTGGCCTCTACCGGCTCTGCTCGACTTGGCGAGGGGGCCGGAGGTGGAGAAGCGGGCGGCGCAGAGCGAACAACAGGCGGAGCGGAGCGAACGACAGGCGCCGCTTTGGGAGCTGGTGCTTGGGGCGACTGAGGAGCTGGGGCAGCTGCAATGGTCTCGACGGGCTTAACGGCTGCCGGTAGCCGCAACACACCTACGGTCGTGGCCGGAGCGGTAGTTTCGGTCAAACTCTCCGGCAAACTCTCTGAGTCCTCTGAGCTAGACTCGGGCATAGGCCAAGCTAGCAGCACGCCGTGCAGCCCGATGGAGATCAGCGCCAGCAATCCACCCCCCGACCATCGGAGAGAGCGCTTACCCACCCTGAGTTTAAAAGGAAATGTTATGCCCATGCCTGTTGTTTTGCGCTGGTAAATATTAGCGTTTGACGTTCTCAAGGTGGCACATCTTTTAGATGCTGTTAACAGTGGGCAGACAGTTTTCATATTGTCGTTATTGCCGCTACGCTAGGGCTGTCAAGGCTCTACTCACAAAGGCTCACAACAATGCGGCGAAAAAGCTTGACCCTACCCACGGCGGGCCTGCTGCTGGTGATAACAACTATTCTTTTAATCGCCCTGGAGTCTCGTCAGTTGTCCGCTGCTCCATCCCCTGAGGCCAGTGCTGTGACCACTCAACTTTTAACCGATCCATTTCTGCAGAATCCTACCCCTGGTGCGGTGCGAGTGGTGTGGTTCACGGAGTTTGAGGGCCAAGACCACCAGGTGCGGTGGGGTTCCCCCGGTCAACCATCCGACGTTAATTTACCCAATCGAGCCCCAGCTACTACCACCCGACTGGCCCGAACCCGAGAAGATGGTCAGTCGCGGCTTGAGCACCCCGATTTTTTGGATTTACAACAGACCTTAGCGCGACCGATTTGGCGACATGAGGCCGAAGTGACCGGGTTGCTTCCGGGGCAGCGGGTGCCCTACCGGGTAGCCAGCACTGGACCCAATGGCACTGTGGCCGAAAGCCGCACGTTTACCCTGGCTGGAGCCCCCGCAGCCGGTCAGCCCACTAAGATTTTGCTCACCTCCGATCACCAAAACATGCCTATGGTTGCCGCCAACCTACAAAAGGTGGCAGAGACCTTGGGTCAAGTAGATGCGGTATTTTTTGCGGGCGATCTGGTTAACAATCCCGATCGCGCCTCAGAGTGGTTCGACGACAGCCGGGGGGTCGGTTTTTTCCCGTGTTTGCAGGGCAACACTCACTATGACCTAGAGCGCAACGGCCGTGCCGTAACCTACCAGGGCGGCGAAATTATTCAACACGCGCCGCTGTTTCCAATTTTGGGCAACCACGAGGTCATGGGACGCTTTGCCCCATCGGCTCCTTTGGGAGAGCAGTTCAACCAGGCTGTACCGCGATCGGCCGCAGTGAAACTATACGAGGCCAATACCGAGCTGTTTAACCCCGCTGGCGACCCTAACCTACGCCACCAGTGGATTGTTGACAATTCCTTCAACAGCGACACCTACGAAGCTCTGTTTAGCCTGCCGGTCACCGAGGTGCCGAACCGCGATCGCCCCGAGACCACCAGCCGCTACTATGCCGTCACCTTTGGCGACATTCGCCTGGTGTCGCTCTATGTCACGCAGATCTGGCGACCTTACAACCTCGACGTCACCGCACGAGGTCGTTACCAAGAGCGCGAGGCTGACCTGGGCACGCCGCAGAACTGGGGCCACGGCCAGCATATCTTCGAACCCATCGAGCGAGGCAGCTTGCAGTATCAGTGGCTGGAGCAGGAATTGGCCAGTGAGGCCTTTCGCCAGGCCAAATACAAGGTGGTGATGCTGCACCATCCACCCCACACCCTGGGCGACAACATTGTGCCCGCCTTCACTAATCCTGTACGTCGCTACGATCGCGATAGTTCTGGCCGCCTTACCGCCGTTCGTTATGAGTACCCTCGTGCCGACGACTACATTGCCCGCGACCTGGTGCCCTTGCTCGAACAGGCTGAGATAGACCTAGTTTTCTACGGCCACTCGCACCTGTGGAACCGCTTTGTGTCGCCCCAGGGCACCCACTATCTCGAAACTTCTAACGTGGGCAATTCCTATGGTGCGTTTTGGAAAGATAAATTTCGTCCGGTGCCCCCCGAGACTATAGAAGGCTCAGTGGTGACCTACTCCTCCAACGATTACGTGGCCCAGGGCGACCCCAATGGTTTAGAGCCTGTAGTGCCCACGATCGCCCCCCTGCGAGACGACAGCGGTAATCCGCTGCCCTACCTGACTAGCAACGATATCACCGCTTTCAGCGTGTTTGACACGGGTACCGGCACCATTAGCAGCTACTACTTTGATACGCGGGAGCCAGACTCAGCAGTGGTGAAGTTTGATGAGTTTGTCGTGGGCCGATGAGCGGATGAGGGAATTAATCTGGAGTATGGCTGTTGAGTTGTTTTACCTTTCCCTGCCGCACTGCCTTATTTCCCTTACCCTTTGCCATCCTCATAACGCTCGGTGGCGAGAAAGTGACCGATTAGGTATAGCGAGCCGCACAGCACCTTGAGCTGAGCTGGGGACTGAGCGATCGCAATCAGGCCATTCCTGAGAGACTGGTGGACTTCGCACTGGGCGAGGTCGGGGCAGACCGATCGCGCGATCGCCCCGAGTTCTTCCGGCACCGCCGTCTCGTGCCCTGGCACGGGCACCAAATGCAGGGTATCCCCTGGCCGCAGCAGGGCTTCAAAAATATCGCGGTGGTCCTTGGTCGCCAGCATCCCCATCAGCCACGCTGTCCCGGCTGGGTGTCTTGGCCGGTTTACCCACCAGCTATCCACATACTGACGCAGTACCTCGGCCGCTGCTGGGTTGTGGGCCCCATCGATCAGCAACGGGTATTTCATAGAGTCCTGCCCCCACGTTACCCACTGCAAACGTCCGGGCCAGCGAGCGCTGCCCATGCCCTGGGCGATCGCATCGTCAGAAATGTTCCAGCCTTGGGAGCGCAGGTTGAGCAGGGTGGCGATCGCGATCGCTGAGTTGGTAAGCTGGTGCTCTCCCAAAAGCGCTAGGGGATAGGTAATCGCTTCGTTACCGTCGCTATAGCGGGCCTGCCCCTCTCCCAGGGAAACAGCGGGCGCAGGCCACACCGCTGGACAGTTCAATTCGGCCAAGCGAGCCTGCACCACCACCTCTGCTTCAGCAGGCAGCGGACCAATCACGGCCGGACGCCCCAGCTTCAGCACCCCCGCTTTTTCGCGGGCGATATCGGCTAGGGTAGGGCCCAAGCGCTGCCAGTGCTCGCGGCTGAGGGAGGTAATCACGCTCACTAAGGGCACATCCACCACGTTAGTGGCGTCGAGTCGGCCCCCCAGTCCTACCTCCATCACCGCCAGATCTACCTTAGCCTCGGCGAAGTGCAGCCAAGCCGCCGCCGTAAACACTTCAAACTGAGTCGGTGAGGGTTGGGACGAGTCAATAGCTGCCACCACCTGCTTCAGTCGAGCAACCAAATCCTCAGCCGCAATGGGTTCCCCATTGACCACAACGCGCTCTCGCCAGCTCACCAAGTGCGGCGAAGTATAGCGCCCTACCCGATACCCTGCTGCCCCTAACACTGCCGCCAGGTAGGCACACACCGATCCCTTGCCGTTGGTGCCCGCCACATGTACCAGCGGCACCCGGTGCTGGGGATTACCCAACGCCTCCAGCAATCGCTGAATGCGCTCTAGCCCTAGCTCTACCCCAAACCGCCCAAAGAGGGCTAGAAGGCTCTCAATCTGTCGCTCTTGCTCTATCTGAGGCTGATACACAGGCAATTCTCTTTGCTAGTTGAGAGATAGGGTAGCTGGGCCATTAAGCATCTTATCTGAGGGCGATCGCCCTTGTCCTGAACCATTCTCTCTATTGAAGGTCAGGAGCCAACTCCAACTGATGTTTAATTTGAAGACAAGATACGCAACGATTCATCTCCCCAGCGTGATTAAAGATCCACTAGGGAGAGTGAACTTGAAGTAGGTCAATAAGCTGCGAACGGCATGAAAAAGGCGCAGCCTAGGCTGCGCCTGAGTCGAGCATTCGCGTTTGGGCCAGAGCTACACGGCCTCGGTATTTTTCTCCCCGGTGCGAATGCGGATGATTTCATCGACGGGGGTGACGAAAATCTTGCCGTCGCCGATTTCGCCAGTGCGGGCGGCGGAAATAATTTTGTCGACTACGGTGTCGACCTGGGCCTCTTCAACCACAATCTCAATCTTGAGCTTCTGGAGGAATTCAACGGTGTATTCAGAGCCTCGGTAGCGCTCGGTCTGTCCTTTTTGGCGACCAAAGCCACGCACCTCCGAAACGGTCATACCCACAATGCCGGCGTTGACCAGGGCAATCTTGACCTCGTCAAGCTTAAAGGGGCGGATAATAGCTTCTATTTTTTTCATAGATCAAACCAGGGTGCTTCAGCGGATATCTCTTAGCTTCGGTCTATGTGTATCGGGACTGACCCCTACAATACTGTATTGTCAGCTACAAAAAAACGGGCAAGCAGAATCAAAGCGGCTAGAAAAGCAAGCTATAGACGGCAATCCAGCGCTTCAACGAGAATTGCTTAGCAGCGGCTTCATAATCAAGAAACCGGCCCCAAAAGCACTGATCACGATTAGCAGAATAGTTGCACCCAGCCACAGCCCGCTCAAGTCTGACGACTTCTGGTTCATCTGACTAGGACGGCTAGCATCGATCCGCTCTTCGGTGTAAAGCCGCTGGGGCGCTGCCTGGGGCCGTTTGGGCGGCATTTTGGACCCTTTCTTCGCTTTGGGCTTCACCATTTGAGTCAGCTGGCTGGCTAGGGTCGATACTCCTTCTCCCATAGACTCTGATAGCCGTTCTGGTAGAGAAGCCGAAGGCTCGTCAGCCATGGGGTAAGTCGCAGCCATCGCTGGAGTCTCAACGCCCAAGGAGGTCGTGATAGGACGGATAATGTTCTCTGGCTCGATCGCCTGGGGTTGACTGACCTCGATCGCCTGCTTGAGGCGGGCTGCCGAGTCCGCAAAGCGAATCATTTCCTGGCGCAGCACCTGGTTTTGCTGGTTGAGCTGCTGATTTTGCTGGGTCAGTGAATCGACCATGCCCTGGGTAGCGCGCAGTTCTGTGGCTAGCTCGCGGTATACCGAGATCGGCACCGAAGGAGCCTGACGGCTGCCCTGGGGTGCTTCTGGAGCCACGGCTCCAGGGTAAGCAGATTCGGGAGAATAGGGTACGTTCATGATGACGGTAGAAGGGGCGTTTAAGAACGAAAAAGAAGCCTGTAAATTGGTCTGCCCAAGGGTAGTTCACATTAGAGCAATTGCACCAGTTTTAGTCAAGAAAAGTTTTGGTGCTTACAGATTCAGCATGGCTGAAGGGTGGCATGAATTTACTTAGGGGCAAACGGCCGTTGGCTCCTAAGTGAAACGTGAAATTTTTGGTTCGTATCTGTATCTAACAATCCCCAAATTTCATTGTCCACAATGAAATTTGGCAACTGTCTCACCCTAGAAGTAGATTCCACTGTCAAAGGGTGCGGGGTTTTGAGTCTGATGCTGGACTTCAACTTGAAAGACCAATTCGAAACTGATATCTATATCTAGCGTTCTCAGCTAGAGCGCTAAGGAAGGCTCTAGAGCTGCTGCTAGGGCAGGGCTATCGGCCACGAAGCCAAAGCACTGGTTGACGTTATAGACGGTAGCCTGGGCGCAGTAGTCGGGGGAGGTAGTGGCGCTACAGTCGCTCAGCAAAATACAGTCATAGCCGAGAAAGTTGGCGTCTTGCAGGGTGGCCATAACGCACTGATCTATATTCACCCCGGCAAAGAGTAGGGTGGTTTTACCCAGGTTGCGCAAAATGCTGTCCAGGGGCGTGTCCCAAAAGCCGCTCATGCGATATTTATCGACCCAAATGTCTTGGGGCTGAGCTTCTAGCTCCTCGACCACGGCCGCTGCCCAGCTGCCTTTGGTGAGTACAGGGGCACCGTTGGCCGGTAGAGGGTCGCCGAGGCCCACACCAGTGCCGCTGGGGTTATAGACATGGTGCAGGCCGGCACTGAGGTTGAGGCGATCGCGGCGGTTGCCCCAGTTGACCCACACTACCGGCACCTGGGCCGATCGCAGTTTAGGTAACAGAGTTTGCAGCGGCTGAATCGCCTGACGGGCCGGGGTTACGTCTACCCCAATGCTGGCCAGCCAGCCATCGGGGTGGCAAAAGTCGTTTTGCATGTCGATGACCAGGCAGGCAGTTTTGGATAGGTCAAACTGCACCTGCTTTGTCTGAGTGATGAGGGTGGCCAGTCGAGGCTGGAGCGCTTGACGGCTAATGTCAGCCATCTGCTCGTTAACCCACCAGGCGTTGGGTGGGCGGCCTAAAGGGCGCAGGTTTGAGCCATCCATACCAAGCCTCCCAGGAGCGCGATTCGGCTATCTCACCTGGAGGGCCAGCACCGCTAGCCCAGCTGTTACCGCGTAGGCCACGGCTACAACTTGAATTTCAGACCAGCCCGACAGCTCAAAGTGGTGGTGGAGCGGAGCCATTTTAAAGAAACGCTTGCCTACACCATCGGGGCCTTTGGTGGCTTTGAAGTAGCCCACTTGAATGATCACCGATAGGGTTTCGGCAAAGAACAGCAGGGTCAGCACCAGCAGCGCAAACAGGTTGCCGCTGAGAATGCCCACGGCTCCAAGGGCTGCCCCTAACGCCAAGGAACCCGTATCGCCCATAAACACGCGAGCGGGGTTGTGGTTGTGGAGCAAAAAGCCCAGGCAAGCACCGGCCATGGCGGCGCAAAACACCATCAGGTCGGGGTGGGTGGGAGCAACGATAGCGGCTAAGCCCATAAAGGCGATCGCCCCAGTGCCGCCCATCAGCCCATCGAGGCCGTCGGTGAGGTTGGTGGCGTTGCTTTCGGCCACTAGCACAAACCCGGCTAGGGGCCAAAATAAAAAGCTGAGGGGTAGGCCCAGGCCCAGGGGCAGCGCCACAGTGGTAATGCTGGCGGGCTGACTGGTGAGCACCCAGAGGCAAAACAGCACTGCAACGGCAATTTGTAGAACGAGCTTGGCGCGGGGCGAGATGCCTTTATTGGAGCGCCGCTGAATTACCTGCCAGTCGTCAACCCAGCCGATGGCCCCGTAGGCCAGGGTCAGGAGTGATACGGCTACCGCATCGCGGGCAAAGCCTGTCGAGACTAGGGCAACAATGACCGCTACAGGCACAAAAAAAGCGCCACCCATGGTTGGAGTGCCCGCTTTTTTAAGATGGCCCTGAGGACCTTCTTCACGAATGAATTGACCGGTTTTAAGTGCCCGCAACAGGGGAACCGCCGAAAAACCGAGCAGGCTGCTGCACAGAGCGGCCACAACAAAGGGAACCGTAATTGAGGCACCCAGGCTGACGGCGTTGCCTAGGGTTCCATCTAGCCCGACGGCAGCGGCGCCGAGGCCTAGACCCAGCAGCCAGAAAAGCGTTTGGCCATTCAGGGATAGCCGCCCCGAGGCTAAAAACTTCGCATCCACAAACAATTCCTCACTTGCTTCACACCGCACACCATCAGGAGTCTACTGGATGATCTTCCAATTGACTACATTTAGTGCCCGGAAATAGTCAGGAAGCTTAAATGAATCGTCTCACTTCGGAGCGAAGTTTAACAACACTTAACGGCGTATTTATGGCGACCTGAACCGTTGGCGTCAGCAATAGCGCGCTCAGGCTAAAACCCTTCGAGTTTCGCCACGCCCAGCGGGCCAAGTTCGCTTAACTACAGCGTTTTTCTAAGCGGGCTACGCTTAGTCGTCGTCATCGTCGAGGGCGAGATCGGTATCGTCATCGTCCTCAAAGGCGTCGTCGTTGCCCATCAGATCCGAGATTTCCTCGTTTTCGGCTTCATCGGGGATGGTCTCAATGACATCGCGGCTGCGCAGGCGACCGATGCTCTCCAGCCAGTGCAGAATGGACGAGTCGCCGTTGGACGGCAAAATTGGAGCCTTGGCGTTGCGGGGCACCTGGCGCAAAGACGGGTTGTAATACTTGTTAGACATAGCGGTGGTCTTGTACCAGTAACGAGGCAATATACAGACATTCCATCGTAGCAGAGACACTATTCTGCGGTGCCCGAAATTTTGCCGTATTATGCCGGTACTGCTGTGGAGACTGGGCCATGTTGGGCAAAACTGAGCTATTGGAGGCCGTAGCCCCCGTTAACCGGGGCATTAGCAGTAGCCCCAGCGATCGCACCGCAATTCAGACGGCGGCCGCTACCTTAGAGGGTCGCAATCCAACCCCCAACCCGCTTCAAGCCACCGATCGCCTGAATGGGGATTGGCGACTGCTCTACACCACCAGCAGTGAACTGCTGAATATCGATCGCGTGCCTCTAGCCTCCCTCGGCCCGATTTACCAGTGCATTCGCTTGGCTGAAAACCGGATTTACAACATTGCCGAGGTAAACGGGCCACCTCTGCTATCGGGACTGGTGGCGGTGGCCGCGACCTTAGAGGCCGTGTCTACCCAGCGGCTGAATGTGGGCTTTGAGCGGGGCGTGATTGGTCTGCGCCAGGCCTTGAGGTACGAATCGCCGGCCCAGTTCGTTGGGGCGATGCAAACTACGCCCAAGTTTTCGCTCTTCCAGGGCATTGATTTTAGAATTAACAGCGATCGCCAAGCGGGCTGGCTCGAGGTCACCTACCTCGACGACGATCTGCGAATTGGGCGCGGCAACCAAGGCAGCCTGTTTGTGCTGCAAAAAGTGTAGGCAGCGCTAGGCCGCAGCTTCTACCGAGGCACGGCTCGCTTCGACAATAGCGCAGCAGTCGGCTACTGGAGCACGATCGTCCATGGCAGTCACCAGGGCATCAAAGGCGGCGCGGTGCTTTTCGAGTAGGGTTTTGGCCTGGAGGGTAGCCCAGCGCTGTTTGAGAGGGGCTTCGGCGGGCGATCGCCCCAGCACCGTCCAAAACTGACCCAGGGCAGCGGTGTCATTGCCGCCCCCCTGGGCATCGCCGTAAACCATCTGCTCAGCGGCAATGCCCGCCATCCACACCTGGCAGTAGCGATCGATGATCTGGGGCGTGAACCTTGCCAGCTCCGTCGGGTCGCTGGGACCAAACACTACACCCCCCTGGCCAGGAATCCCCTGCTTCCACGCTTCCCAGGTGTTGAGGGTATAGGCTTCAACTGGAATATCCAGCAGCACCGCCGCCAAAAAGTGTCCGGCCTCGTGGTGCAGCACTCGCTGGCGGTGCTCAGGCGAAGCCCAAGCTACCGTATCCATCAAAATGTCGCCGATGCGGCCGCTCAAGCCCAGCTGATCGACGCTAAACACCCCCAGTCCCACGGCGGCAAACACCGCCACTACGGCAGGCGACAGGTGGATTAGCGGCCCCAGCAGGCTGGCCATGGTCACCCCAAAGATGACGATGGCAATGGTGTTGAGGGTGGTGTCGCGCATGCGGTCTCCCAGCGGTTGGATAGCTTAAGCGGCGATCGCTCTGCTCTATGGTAACGAGGATAAGGATCTGAGGCTAGGGCTCAAAAAATGCCAGCCTCTAGTCGTTTGGCCGTTTGCAGGCTGTCTTGCAGGCGATCGCGCCCCGCCTCGGAGTGCTCAATGGGCACGCTCTCCAGCAGGGCCGGAAAAAACAGCGCCGTCCAGTCCTCCGGCAGCGGGCAGCGGGTGCGGCCGCGCCGCAGGACCACGCGCTGGGCTTCGGCATCCCAAACGAAAGCGGTGGCAGCCCCCAGGGCGATCGCTGCCACATAAGGTTCATTTGGGCAGCTGGCGGCATCGGCCCCATTCAGCGCCGGGGCGCGATAGCCGGGTCGGGCTACGGGCTGAAAATCTACTCGATGGTCGTGGGCTTGAATGCCCAGCCGGGTCGCCTCCACCTGGATGCCCTCGACCCCCACCACAAACAACAGATCGCGGCGAAACTGAGCGCTGGGGAAGCCCACATTCTGAAGCGCCGGAGGCAAGTCAGGCCGCTCTACCCCGGCGGCTAGCAGCGCTCCGGTGAGCAAAATGCGCTGCAACCCCGCTGCATCCCACTCTGTAATCAGGCCGCTGGCTAGAGCTTCGTGATAGAGCCGGGCCATGGCTCGAACACGTGGGGCATCGGCGACATTGACAGCGATGAGTTCTTGCACGTTGAGGGTTTCTTGGCCGTAGGCCCGCAGGGCGGCCTCAGTACCGCCGTAAACCGAAATGTCGGGGGCTTCTCTAAGGTACATGGCCAGGCTACGGCGAAAAGCGCGATAGCGTGGATCAGCCGGGTCGGCGGGAACAAAGGCTTGGTCGAGCAGGCGCGCTAGGTGGGCCTGAAACCCCACCGCCTGCTTGAGCGTGGCGCTGACGCCAATATCCTGATCACTGGTGACCAGGGTCGCGTAGAAGGTCTCATGGAGAATAGCCCCCTGCTGAGCCAGCTGTTGATAGGCGCTGATGTCGGCGGCGATCGCCCCCAACTCGGCTCCCAACAGCGGCTCTTTTTGCGCCAAAATTTGCCAGAAGCGGAGGCTAAAGGCGTGGTCTTTGAGCAGGGCAAACACAATGCGATTGCCCTCAGATCCCTGATCTACCCCAGCTAGCAGCTCTAGCAGCAGTAGGCGGCTGTTTTGGTAGGCCGCTTCCAGACTGTAGCCCGCTTTCTCCTGGCGGGAGACCATCACCGAGAGCGTGTTGCCGCCGGTGAGGTGTGCCGCCCCACCGGGGAATAGGTGCTTGCCCATGCCCACCTGCGCCCAGTCGCGATCGCTAAACCGCAGCAGCGCAAAGCTCAGGGCCGCCCTGTTCTCGGTCGCTAGGCTCTGCATTCTGCCGGTGATGATGGTTCTTAGGGCGTGCTTGTCGAACTCGTTTTGCTCAATCGAGGCGGCCAGCGATCGCAGCGGCTCGGGGTAGAGCCCCTCGCCCTCAAACCGCATCATGCCCAGGGCCAGGGCGATCGCCCCCTCCTCGGCCCCGAAGGTGACGTTGGGGATTTTTGACATCAGCTCTGGACTGCTCGATAGCTGCCGACTTTCCAAGGAGGTGGAGGCATTCAGCTGCCTAAGCAGGGCCAGGCGGGTCAGCTGCCCGGTTCGTCCTGGTTTAGCCAGCAGCGGGCGGGTGAGCACCTGCTGCATCGAGAGCAGCTGCTCGCCCGCCCAAAATGAGCCCACAGTGCCCGCTCCGGCGGTAATCGGTCGAGCATCGGGATGGCGCAACAGCGGATCGTGCAGGGTGCGCAGGGAGTGGTCGAGCATCCACAGCGCTTCGCCGGGGTCGAGCCCCGCCGCCCGGCTTGACTCGACATAGACCGGCACAAAATATTCTAAAAAGAAGCGATCGGTGTTGAAACGTTCCCCCTGGCGATAGTCCAGCAGCTTGCCCTTAGTCAAATCGGCGGCGATCGCGGTGACGTAGGGGTTGGTCTGCAAAAACCAAAAAAACTTGCGATCGAGGGCAGGGCGCAGACGGCTATCCAATCCTCCACTGGCCCGTTGGTAGGCCGCCTCTGACAGGGGTGGCACCACGGTGCCATCGCTGAGGGTAAACCAGGCCCCATTGCCCTTAAACCCATAGGTCGCTCCCTCAATTGGCCCAATCCAGTCGCGGGGAGGGAGCCCCTGGGCCTGCATTCCTAGTGCCACCGCCACCAAGCCTATATCCAGCGCCAAGTGGCCTGGCGGCAGCAGGGCGGGGTCGGGCTGCACCTTCAAAACAGGCTCTTGAAACGATCCGGTGAGGCTGGCCTGCCACTGCCAGGGTTGAGGGGCGAGGGGCAGGCGATCGCCCACCACCGCCCGTAGATCGCCAGCGGCTACCGGTGGCACCTGGGCGCTCAGGTCGTAGCCCGTTTTGAGGTCGAGACTGCCGGCTGCCGTCAGCGCCATGGCGCCCAGGTTGAGGTTGGTGTCGGATAGGGTGATCCGCTGTCCCTGAAATTCCAGCCGGCTTTGCAGGTTGTGGATCGGTGCCGACTGCTGGCCCACATTCCCCTGTCCATCCCGCACGGCGATCGTGCCTTGCAGGTCGAGGGCGGCTAAGGGAGGTACAACGGCACTGGGCAGAGGCGTGGTCAGCCTCAGATCGCCGCTGAGCAATCCGGCCTGAATATCCACGGCTGGCGGCAGCGCCAGGTTGAGGCTAGACAGGGGCAGATCTTGGCCCTGAAGATCGACTTGGAGCGATTGCCGTGCCAAATCAACCGTGCCGCTGGTCTGCCAGTGGCCCTGGTCGAGTAGACCCTCCAGCGCAAAGGCCACCTGGCGAGCGGGCTGCCCCTGAGGCAGGCGCACTGCGGCCTGTACGTCGTGGACCATGACGGTGTTGGGGGTAGCCGTCCCAGGGCTGGGGGCATACAGGGTAAACTGGCCATCTTCAACCCAAAGGCCCGTTAGGATATCAGCGGCGCTCACCGTCCCCGAGCCGTTTTCCCCAGGGAAATCCGGCTCGGCCCCCGGCTCGGGCAGCACCACCGATAGATCGGGCCGCACTAGGGTGACCGTCACTTGTAGATTGCCTCGGTGCAGCAACTCCGGCCAGTTCAACAAAACGACAACGGCATCGATTTCGCCTGCTAGCCCGTTGGCTTCAGTTCTGGGAATCACGGTTTTGCCCAGCACAATGCCCCACTGCGCTATCCCCCGTACCCCCCCCAGCTGAATGGGCTGATGCAGAGCGTCTGAAATCGTTTCCTCTACTTGGGAGTGCAGAGCTTTAAGCAGCAGTCCGCCACCCAGGACGACGCCAGCCAATGTCCAGGGCAGCCATGATCTGGACGCCAGTTTGAACCACGCTGCCAGCTTGGGGGCAGAAAATTTTTGACGGACAAGAGCCATGTAGCCAACGCCAGGCAGAACTGCGCAGAACCCTTCACCTATTTGCTGTAGAAGGTCTCCAGGCTGGTGCGATCGCCCACAAACCGCCAGTGCCAGGGCTCAAAAGCCACCCCCTGAAAATTGTCGGGGGGAAAGGACAGCTCGTAGCCGTAGCGCACGGCGTTGGCTTCCATCCACTGATAGGCCCGGGTATCGACAAAGTCTGTGTTGAGGTTAGTCCCCGCCCGATTGCCATCGCCAATATCGACGGCGTAGCCGGTGTGGTGCTCGCTATAGCCCGGCGGGGCGCTGACCTCGGCGCGGGTTTGGGCATCCTGGCCGCGATCAGCCTTAAGGCTAAAGAAAATCGTTTCCTGCTCCTCCTGGGAGCGAAAGCCCGAGAGCGGCACCAGCCTCACCCCAGCGCGACTGGCGGCCTGGGCCATTTCCTCGTACTGGCTGGCCGCGGCGGCGCGCAGGCGAATAGCGGCATTGGCATTCAGCGTGACCAGCTCTTCGGTCGGAGCCTCATCGTAGGCGCGGTGGTTAAGCAGGGTGCGGCTGGAGGGAGCTAGCTGGGTGGCGACGTCGCGATCGCTGGTAGCTGGTTCTGTGCCCCCTGTCCCAGCATCGGTTTCAACCGCAGAGCGGTTAACCATGGTTTCAAAGGGCTGAGCAAACTCGACGGCAGAAAACCCGTTGGTCTGATACCAGGCCACCAGTCCGCCCGCCGCCAGGGCCAGCACAGCCAGAGCCAGAAAGCGTCGCAGGCCACGGGTGCGCCGCAGCCAGGCGGGCTGATCTTCGCCCGTGGAGTAGAGGGGAACGTCGCGGGCCGCTTGGGGAATATCGTCGATAGGAGGCATAGGCATTCGCTTCCGGCAAAGCTCTACCCATTATGGCCCTTGGCGGCGATGCGGTCACAACTTCTCGTAGCCGACCCCAAACTCTGGCCTCGCCTGTCACAATCTCAGTGCAGAGTATGTGAGGACTGCTGTTTTGCCACCGTTTGAGGTATTGATGCACCTGTATGGGCCGATCGGGGCAGGAATCTGCGCTGGCATTGCCTTGGGTGCTGTGCTCTATCGCGTTGCCCCCCACCGAGACTTGCCCCAAGGACTGTATCAGCAGGTGCCCCTGCGCTTGGGTCGATTTTTGTTTTGGTTGGGCATTCCCCTCAGCATTGTGGGGTTTATGCGCCGCGCCGACCTGTCGGGTAACCTGTACCTGGCACCGGTGGTAGCCTGGTCCGCCATTTTGCTGGGGCTGTTGTGCAGCCGCCTGTGGATTCGCGCCGACCAAGAGCCATGGGCGCGGCCCACTCAGGGCAGTTTTTCCCTAGCGGCCATGCTGGGCAACACCGGCTACATCGGCTATCCCGTGGTGCTGCTGCTGCCTCAGCTGGGCGTGAGTGTGTTTGGCTGGGCGCTGTTCTACGACGCCCTGGGCACTCTGCTGGGTTCCTACGGGTTAGGAGCGATTTTGGCCTCAGAAATGGGGGGGCAGCGGCTCAACCTAGCCCAGTCTTGGCAGCGGCAATGGTCAACCAGGCTACGGGCCGTCGTGCAGAATCCGATTATTCTGGCCTTTGGTTTGGGACTGGGGCTGAAGGCGATCGCCCTGCCCGCCTGGCTTGACCTAACCCTCTATCGGTTTGCCTGGGCTATTGTGGTGCTGTCGCTAATGCTAATGGGGCTGCGCATTCAGCAGCTCAGCTCGTGGCAGCATCTGCACCGGGCCACCATAGCCGTGGCGATTAAGATGCTGGTGCTGCCCTTGGCGGTGGGGTTGGGCCTCACTGCTCTAGGCATAGATGGTCCACCTCGATTGGTAATGATTTTGCAGGCGGGTATGCCCTGCGCTTTTTCTAACCTGGTGCTGGCCGAGGCCTACGATCTCGATCGCGACCTGTCTGTCACCTGCGTAGGGCTCAGTTCCGCCAGTTTGCTATTTACTCTGCCCCTTTGGCTGTGGGCATTTTCTGGGGAGTGACGACCAATGATCACCCGAGCGATCGCAATGTACCATGGCCGCCGGCTGCTGCTAGCTGGCCTGCTGGCCCTAGGAGGACTCGCCCCCCTCACTCCAGGTTTGGCCCAGCCGCTGTCGCCTATTCGGGATGTCGACGCTACTCCCTTGCTGCGCACCGAAGACAGAGGCCCGCTGGTCAATCAGCTTCAAACAGAGCTGGCAAGTTTAGGGCTGTTTACCGGAGTAGTGGATGGCTATTACGACACCGAGACCGCTGAGGCGGTGCGATCGCTCCAGGCGCAGCAAGGCCTGGTTGTCGATGGCATCGCTGGCCCGCAAACCTGGCTCGCCCTAAAGGCAGCACGGCGAGCGGCTACCCTGCCGCCGCCGCTCCTCACCGCCAATCTGTTTACCTTTACCCCCCTGGTGGTGGCTCAGCCTGACCCGCCGCCCCCCGCCATTTGGCTTGCCCTGATGCCTCTGGTGCCCATCGCTGGCGGCGCGCTAACCTGCCTACACCGACGGCGGGGGCGGCAGGGGGTGTCGCTGCCGTTTAAGCCAAAACTTTAAGAGTCTTTAACTGCCAAGCCCCTGCAATCTAAAGAAAAGCTACAAATACAACCCGTGATCCCCGCTTCAGAGGTCACCATAGTAGAGATTGCTGCAAACCGAATCGCAGCGCTGAGGGACCTTCCCCAGCAGCCAGATTTTTGATCTTTCAGGCCGGACCTTGTCAGCCGGTTTATGGGTTCAGATAGAAGCCTGCCCGTGGCGCGCAGGCCTCTGTAATGCGTGGTTGTAGCCCTTACTCTATCGTTTCCTGGAGAGTCCTATGCTGACCGTGGCCGATATCATGACCCCAAACGCCACCACCATCGCCAGCGGTGCCACCGTCGCCGATGCCATTGAGCTGATGCAGCAGCGACAGATTCGATCGCTCCTCGTCGAACACCGCTCTCAAGATATGCCTTTTGGCATGGTGACCGAGCGCGATATTGTCTATACCGTGGTGACCCGAGGCCACGATCCTAAAAAGGTGCTGGTCCAAGACATCATGCACCAGCCCTGCATTTCTCTGGCCCCTGATCTCACCATTCAAGAAGCTTCCCAAGTGTTGTCTGACATCAGCGTGCAGCGCGCACCCGTGGTTCAAGACGGGCGTCTGGTGGGGGTGATCTCGGTTACCGATATTTTTATGCGGGGTATGTCGGTGCCAGCGTTGAGTCGGTAGGGGAATGGGGGAGATGAGGGAGTTGAGAAAGATGGGGGAGATGGGGAAGATAGAGAAGAGATCGGTTAGATAAATCTTCAGGTCTCTTCACCCTCTTACCTCCTCACCTTCCTTACCCGCCTCATCTTCCTCACCTCCCCACTCACAGCCTTACTCCATCGAAGCTGTGGCTCGGTTAGAGAGCTCCGTTAGCGATCGCAGGCGATCGCTAACCTCATCTGTCAGCACCTTGGCCTCGTAGCGCCAGCCCCAGTTGCCGTCAGAGCGGCCGGGGGTGTTCATGCGGCAGTCGCTGCCGTAGCCCAGCACATCTTGCAGGGGAGTGATCGCTTGGTTGGAGACCGACAGCAGCGCCAGGCGAATTAGCGACCAGTGAATGCCTTCAGGGCTGATGCAGCCAAGGTATTGCTGGAGGCGATCACGCTCATGGTCGGGCATTTTCTCAAACCAGCCCACCGTAGTGTCGTTGTCGTGGGTGCCGGTGTAGACCACGCTGTTTTCAACGTAATTGAAGGGCAGGTAAGGGTTGTCGCTGCCGCCGCCAAAGGCGAAGTGCAAAATCTTCATGCCCGGAAACTCAAACTCGTCCCGCAGGGCCTCGACCTCTGGGGTAATCATCCCCAGATCCTCGGCCATGACGGGCAGTTTGCCAAAGGTTTGGCGCACGGCTTCAAACAGCTCTGTACCTGGGGCTTCAACCCATTCGCCATTGATGGCGGTGGTTTCACCGGCGGGCACGCTCCAAAAAGCCTGCAACCCCCGGAAGTGATCGATTCGGATAATATCGACGTAGCCCAGCAGCGCGTTGATGCGCTGAATCCACCAGTTAAAGCCGCTCTTTTTCAGCGCCTCCCAGTTGTAGGTGGGGTTGCCCCAGAGCTGCCCCGTCTCGCTGAAATAGTCGGGTGGCACCCCGGCCATCTGGGCCGGAGCCAAGGTTTCTTCATCGAGCATAAAGTTTTCGGGATAGGCCCACACATCGACGCTGTCATGGGCCACGTAGATGGGAATGTCGCCAATGATTTGAATTTGGCGATCGCGGGCGTACTGCCGCAGTGACTGCCACTGGCGGTGAAACTCAAACTGCAAAAACTTGTGGGTAAAGATATCGCTGGCTAGTTTTTCTCGCCAGGCAGCCATCGCCTCGGGTTCGCGGCGGGCAATGTCGTTGGGCCATTCCGTCCAGCTCGCGCCGCCGTGGGCATTTTTGAGCGCCATAAAAAAGGCGAACTCATCAACCCAAAAGTGGCACTCTTCGCTGAACTGAGCCAGGGCGGCCCGGTCTTCGTCAGAAGCCACTTCGCTAAACCGGTCGGCCGCTCGTCTCAACAGCTCCGTCTTGACTGGGATCACCCGGTCAAAGTCGATCTGGTGGGGAGAAAGGTGCTCTAATTCGTGTAGTTCGTCGGGGTAGAGTAGGGAGCGATTGCACAATTCCTCGAGGCTGATCAGCAGCGGGTTGCCTGCCATTGCTGAGTAGCAGAGGTAGGGCGAGTTGCCGTGACCGGTTGGTCCTAGGGGCAGCACCTGCCAGAGCTGTTGGCGAGTCGACGCCAAAAAATCTACAAATTGGTAGGCTTCAGGCCCGAGGTCGCCAATACCAAACCGACCGGGCAGCGACGTAGGATGCAGCAAAATGCCGCTGGCTCTGGGAAAGGGCATAGCTTAGCTCGGCTTAAATTTCAGTTGGACTTTAACATGACCTACGGAGAGGAGTCGGCTGTCCTAAGAGTTATTTTTGTTCCAGGAAATTTCCTATAAAGTCCCCCCTATGACGACCTATCGCAACCCTACCCCTACCGTTGACATTATTATTGAGCTGCTGCACCATCCTCACCGCCCTATTGTGCTGATTGAGCGCCACCACGAGCCCCTGGGGTGGGCGCTACCCGGTGGCTTTGTCGACTATGGCGAAAGCGTCGAAACCGCCGCCCGTCGAGAGGCCCAGGAAGAAACCGGCCTCACCGTCACCCTAATCGAACAGCTCGCGGTCTACTCTGACCCCGATCGCGACCCCCGCCAGCACACCCTCAGCGTTGTATTTCTGGCCACTGCCACTGCCGACCCCGTCGCCGGTGACGACGCCAAAACCGCCGCCATCGTCAACCCCTGGGAAGTGCCGCAAAATCTTTGCTTTGATCACGATCGCATTTTGCGAGATTATTGGCAGTACCGCTTTTACGGCCAGCGCCCCCGCTTTGGCAGCAACTGAGGGTGATGGAGTAATGGGGTGATGGAGTCACCAATCCACCACTTTCCTCACTCCCCCACCCCATCACTCCCCTACTTTCTAATTTTCCTACCCCATCACCTATCCACTAAAATGCAGCGCACCATCATCAACACTCCCAACGCCCCCGCTCCCGTTGGTCCCTACAATCAGGCCGTGGCGGTCAGCGGGCAAATGCTTTTTGTCTCGGGTCAAATTGCCCTTGACCCGGCCACAGGGCAGTTGGTGGGTGAGGGTGATGTGGTTGCTCAGACCGAGCAAGTGATCGCCAACTTAGAAGCGATTTTGACCGCAGCTGGAGCTAGCTTTGACAATGTAGTGAAAACCTCGGTGTTTCTCAAAGACATGGGTGACTTTGGGGCCGTCAATGAGATCTACGCCAAGTATTTCGGCGGCGACAATGCTCCGGCGCGGGCCTGTGTTGAGGTGGCGCGCCTGCCCAAGGATGTTGCCGTAGAGATTGAGTGCATTGCGGTGCTGTAGCTCTACTTAGCGCTGCCTCATACTTAATCGGTGCGTGGGATGCTAGAACTCTACTTGGAGTATTGAGCATCGCCTGTGAAAGTTGCCTTCATTATCGACCCGATTAACCGCCTCGACCCCGGCCACGACACCAGCGTTGCCCTCATGGAGGCGGCCCAACAGCGTGGCCATGAGGTGTGGATTACTGCGGCCAATGCCCTCAGCGTGGTGGCGGGCAAAGCTTTGGCGCTGATGCAGCCGGTGAAGCTCGTTCCTGTAAAGCTGGTGGATGGGCTTTGGGCGGCGGCTAACCCCTGGTTTGAGGTGGGCGCAGCGGTGCAGCTGCCGCTAGAAGAGATGGATGCAGTGTTTATGCGCACTGACCCGCCCGTTACCGTGCCCTACCTCTACGCCACCTACATTCTCGACTACATCGACCCGGCCAAAACCCGTGTGATCAACTCACCCAAGGGGTTACGGGCTGCCAACGAGAAAATGTATGCCCTGCAATTTACCGAGGCGATTCCTGAAACGATTGTTACCCAAAGCAAGGTGGTAATTCGTGAAACCGTGGAGCGCTGGGGCTCGGCGGTGCTCAAGCCTTTGGGGGGCAAGGCTGGCGAGGGGATTTTGTTTTTGCAGACGGGCGATCGCAACCTCAACTCTATGGTTGAAATCAGCACCCAGCAGGGCAAAGAGCCGGTGATGGTGCAGACCTACCTGCCCGCTGCCAAAGACGGCGACAAGCGAATCATTTTGCTCAACGGCGAACCCATCGGCGCGGTGAACCGCATCCCCACGGGCAGTGAGTTTCGCGGCAACATGGCGGTGGGGGGTCGGGTGGCTCAGGTAGACATCACCGATCGCGAACTCGATATCTGCCGCCAGCTCGCCCCTACCCTGATTCGCGATGGCCTCTACTTTGTAGGCATTGACGTGATTGGCGGCTACCTTACCGAGGTTAATGTCACCAGCCCCACCGGCATTCGCGAAATCGATCGCCTCAACGATGTGCGCCTGGGCGACCAGGTAATCGCCTGGGTCGAGCAGGGGTAAAGCGCTGATTGATGCGAGGTTACACTAGTGTCATACTCGCAAACAATGCCGTAGGGAAGCCTATGCAAGCGTTATCTGATCAAGAACGGCAACTGATCGACAAAATTCGTCAGTTCTCTCCTTTGCAGATTGCTGAGATAGAAGATTTTATTGACTTTCTCAGTCAGCGCTATTCAGATAGACAGCTAGTTGCTGCCGCTGCCCAGGCCTCTGAGCCGTCGTTAGCTCAGGTTTGGGATAACCCAGAAGATGCTGCTTACGATGACCTTTGAGTTCGGCCAGGTTGTGCTGGTGCCGTTTCCTTTTACTAACCAGAACGCCCAAAAGAAAAGGCCTTCAGTTGTCATCAGTTCGCAAGACTGCAATACAGCTCGTCCCGATCTCATTCTCATTGCGGTAACTAGCCAAGTGCGAACACCCTTGTTATTTGGTGAGGTGATGATTACTGACTGGCAGGCGGCAGGACTACTTAAGCTTTCGGTTATCAAGCCTGTGATCACGACAATTCAAAAAGATTTGGTGATTCGGCAGTTGGGCAACCTTGCGCCATCAGATAGTCAGTCATTGAAGGATTTGCTGCTGCTTTTGCTTAGGGAGTAAGGCGACAGCGGCTAGCCAAAGTATTGCTGGTGCTCTTCTGAGGCGAGCCAGTAGGCGCTGGCGGGTTCGATTTGAGTGACGATGGGTTTGGGGTAGTGGCCTGAGTCTTGCAGTTTGTTTTTGGCCTGGCGAGCGGCTTTGCCCTGTTCTGGGGTGTGGTAAAAAATTACGGAGCGGTACTGTTCGCCGCGATCGCCCCCCTGGCGGTTGAGGCTGGTGGGGTCGTGGATGCGCCAAAAGGTGTCGAGCAGCGCGTCGTAGGAAATTTCGGCGGGGTCAAACTGCACCTGACAAACTTCGGCGTGGCCGGTGATGCGCGACAGCACGTCGAGGTAGCAGGGGCTCTCGAAGTGGCCGCCCATGTAGCCGACGGAGGTATCGATCACGCCGTCGAGTTTGCGAAAGGCGGCTTCGACACCCCAAAAGCATCCGGCCCCAAAGGTGGCAAGTTCAGCAGTAGCGGTCATTGGCTTGAAACCTTTAGGAAAACCCCACCTCTAATTGTAGGAAGAAGTTACAGTTACATCGCCAAGTCTAAGGGCTCCGCTGCTGAATAAATGCACTAACAAATCAAGGATTGCTTGAGAGCACCCAGCATCGTTACAACGAGTTGCAAACAAAGCTCCAGAATGGTGCGCTCGCCCCAGAGGAACACCAAGAACTGCTGCGACTGGTTGACGTTGTAGAGCAATCTGATGCCTCTCGGTTTCAAGCTTTGGTGGGACTTGCTCTGTTGCGAGAGGGTACTTTGCATAACTTGACGACTCAGTTGGATCTGTAACCGCTAATGGTTTATGCCTATGCGATACATTGTTACTGCAAACTCAAGCTAAAATGGCAAAAATTGAGGGCTTAAGGACGTATGCCAGAACAATTCGACCCACTAAAATTCTTAGAGCAACTCTCACCATCAGAGAAACTAATTGGCATAGTATTAGTATCTCTTCTATTTCTATTACCTTCCATACTGGAGAAATTTAGCTCAGAGAACTTGAAGTTAATTGTATTAGTACTTTTCACAGGTTTAATCTTAAGCATTGCTTGGCTCGCTACTTACAAGAATAAGAAGATTGAAAACGATAGAAAGTTAAAAATATCTTTTGAAAATAAATTAAGGGCACTGAGAGATAGAGAAGCTGAATTAATGGGCGAGGAACAGAAAAATCTGACGGAAGTAATTCAGCGCTTGAGATTTATAAGCAATCAAGTAACTACATGTCTCGAGAGGAGCAATAAGAACTTGTCAGAAAGAGAAGAGGTTGCAACCTTAAAGCCAGTTGTACTAGATGTGCAAAAACAGGTAAGGCAGATTATAGTTAAGCTAGAAGTAAAGCTTCAAACTTCTGATAATCGAATCAATGATCTTATGGGTGCAAAAACCTTATTTGAGAAAAGTGATGAGATAGCTAAAGCTATAATTTCTTCTAAGGAATTAAAGTAGACAGGAAAAGCCGAGGAGAAAATCAATTTCTATAGAATAATCAATATTTAGACAACTCGTTTGCTAGATATTTGAAGTGTGAAGAAGTATTTTGGGGAACTATACCAGCTAAGCCACCTTTGAATACGCTGATATATTGCGAAACTGGCTCTGCTAGCACACGAAAAGCATTATTCGCGGGGTACTCCACACCCCATTTCTTCAAAAAAGCTATGTCATCAAGCACAATTGAGTGACCAACAAGTTCTATGTATGTCTTTACATCATTCTCAAATGACTTTGGACTGGAAGGAAAAGGTTTAAACCTGCCAAGATACTGCTCGACAATATTCTTGTAATCACTTCTTACTCGTAAAGTCTCGGTTTGACCATGCCAAAGTTCGTTTTTAAGCTCTAGGAGTTGAGACTCTAACTCCGTGTGATCAGAAGAAGAAAATGAATGCCTCAAGTTATTCATGGCCTGCTCTAAATCACTAATCCACAAGGATAGGTAGTCTCTGGTTTGCATGGCAAGAAGAAGTCATAGCTACAAAATTACTATTCATCCATTCCATTTAGAATCTGGACAAAAAGCAAAATCAGCTAGACTTAACAACATCTTGCATAAATTAGTTCATTAGTACTATATATCATGGCAAAGAACTTGGTCAAGCCCAATATTGCAAAGATTTTCTTGGGAAACTTCTTTCTGTGTTGCCCTATTTCTCATGCGTAGTCAAATTCTTACGCTTTGCTAAATGCTGGTGGCCCAAAATCTTCTGGTATGTCTTCTAAAGACCACTGAAGGACCTTGCAGAGCTTTTTGAACTCCCGAGGAGTCATTTTTGGCTCATAAATGCCGGTTTCCCAGTTGCTGATGGTCTGATCGGTCTTACCTAGAGCTAATCCAATATCCCGCTGGGTCAGCCCAAGCTCTTCCCTACGCCGCTTCAAGGGAGACTCTTTGGACTGTGGGACGTCATTACTCATTGATTACAAGCAGGCTTATACACGTACGCTTGACACGCTCGTTACAAGCGTGCTTGGATTGTTGTTGTGAATTACAAGCCGACTTGGATAGACAGCTGTCTCCGAGCCGAATCAGCTAGCTGAAAAGCTTCGGCTTGTTTCCATTTGTCATGCCACAGTTTCCCATTTCGCGGAAGGTTTCGCACTCTTCGTGGAGTTTCCTGCGGCAAAAGATCTCAAGGCTTTTCAAAGCCCTGAGATTTGGATCCCTTTTGTTATCCTTTATTCACCAATCGCCATGTCAGAATTCATCCCCAACAGCGAAATCTATAGCCAGCCGCCCTCCAGCAACCCACCCAGCGCAGAGCCAGCCGACCCGCGCGAACCCGTGCGAGTCATGCTCATCGGCACCGCCACCAATATGGAGCTAGTCATCGCCCATCTCCACAGCATCGGCTTCGCCGAACCCCGCGCCTGGAGCAAACCCCAGCTCGACCCCACCACCGGCCAACCCATGCGCATCCTCAC
The DNA here is from genome assembly GCF_039962255.1 of Leptolyngbya subtilissima AS-A7. Taxonomy (NCBI): domain Bacteria; kingdom Bacillati; phylum Cyanobacteriota; class Cyanophyceae; order Leptolyngbyales; family Leptolyngbyaceae; genus Leptolyngbya; species Leptolyngbya subtilissima. The sequence continues at coordinate 119,285 of NZ_JAMPKY010000011.1, forward strand.
CAAATGGATTCGCCGCTAGCGCTTTGGGCCATCTACCAATCCAGCGGTTTGCCATCGCGAAAGAACCCGCCCGTGGGACCATCGTTGGGCAGTGTCGCTGCCCACACAACGCTGGCAGCGCCATCGGCCACCGGGCGACCTCCGCTGCCGCCCATGTCGGTCGCCACCCAGCCAGGGCACACCGCATTCACCAAAATGCTCGTGCCCTATAGCTCAGCAGCCAGCAGTCGGGTAAACGCATTTAGGGCCGCTTTAGAGGTGCTGTAGGCCGGGGTGCCTGCCCCCATGCTGCTCAACGCCCCGGCTCCACTAGAAACATTGACGATGCGACCGCGCGGGCTGAGTTTGAGCAGGGGCAAAAACGCCTGAGCCATGCGCCAGGGGCCGAGCGTATTGGTGGCGATCGCCTCCTGCACCACCGCCAGGTCGGCATTGCTGGCCTGCTGCCACGTGTCGTAAAGAATGCCTGCATTGTTGACCAGCACATCGAGGCGGCCGAACCGCTGCTCTACGAACTCGGCCAGGCGGGCAATGCTGGCTGGGTCAGTCACATCCAAGGGCTGGGGCAAAACCCCCAAACCAGCCTGAATCATCGGCGCGGCGGCAGCTTCTCCTTTGGCTGAGTCGCGGCTGCCCAAAATTACCGTCATCCCCGCCTGGGCGAGCTGGCGGGTAACTTCTAAGCCAATGCCCCGGTTGGCCCCAGTGACCAGGGCAACAAGGGTTGAGGGAGAGGTTGCTTCGACCATCAACGGTGCCCGTAAGGAGGACTGTGACCACAATTCTGGTGCATGCCCTCATTCTACCGATCGGGCATGTTGCCGCCGTTGTATTGAGGCGGTTGAGCGCGCGATCGGCGCAGGCTAGATCATAAACTGAGGGACTTTGGCTAGCCCCCTTAGTTTGATAGAATCAAGAGCTTGCACAGAAAACACCGCAGCCCGTCAAGTTCAAGGAGAACCCCATGGCCCGCATGTATTACGACAGTGACGCCAACTTAGATTTGCTCAACGGCAAGACCGTCGCCATTATTGGCTATGGCTCCCAGGGCCATGCCCACGCCCTCAACCTCAAAGACAGCGGCGTCAACGTCATTGTGGGTCTCTACGAAGGCAGCCGCTCCACCGCCAAAGCTGAGGCCGAAGGTCTGACCGTCAAGCCCGTCGCCGATGCCGTCAAGCTCGCCGACTGGATCATGATTTTGCTGCCCGACGAAGTGCAGCGCACTATTTATAACGAGGCGATCGCCCCCAACCTAGAAGCGGGCAACGTGCTGCTGTTTGCCCACGGCTTCAACATCAACTTTGGTCAGATCGTGCCCCCCGCCGATGTGGATGTGGTGATGGTGGCCCCTAAAGGCCCCGGCCACCTGGTACGCCGCACCTACCAAGAGGGCCAAGGGGTGCCCTGCCTGTTTGCTGTGTATCAAGATGCCACGGGTCAGGCCCGCGATCGCGCCATGGCCTACGCTAAAGGCATCGGCGGTACTCGCGCTGGTGTACTCGAAACCACCTTCCGTGAAGAAACCGAGACCGACCTGTTTGGCGAGCAAGTGGTGCTCTGCGGCGGCCTCAGCGAGCTGATCAAAGCCGGTTTTGAAACTCTAGTGAATGCTGGCTACCAGCCCGAGCTGGCCTACTTTGAATGTCTCCACGAAGTGAAGCTAATTGTCGATCTCGTTGTGGAAGGCGGCCTCGCCAAAATGCGCGACAGCATCTCCAACACCGCTGAATACGGCGACTACACCCGTGGCCCCCGCATCATCACCGACGAAACCCGCGCCGAAATGCGCAAGGTGCTGAAGGAAATTCAGACCGGCCAGTTTGCTCGCGAGTTTGTGCTTGAGAGCCAGTCGGGCAACGCCGGCTTCACCGCCATGCGCCGCCGCGAAGCCGAGCACCCCATTGAAGAAGTGGGTAAGGATCTGCGGGCCATGTTTAGCTGGCTGAAGAAAGCGTAGGGGGTAACGGAGTGATGGGGTAATGGAGTAATGGGGTGATGGGGTAGCAGTCAGAAGTTCTGTACTCTCCTACTCCATCACTCCCCTACTAGCCCACCCTATCACTCTCCTACTCGCCTACGCTTCTACCTTCACCTTGTTGCTATAGAACGCCACGTAGCCCTTGATGTCGCTCGCGGCGGGCTTGGGTTCGGCGTAGTACCAGGCGGCACCAGAATTCACGTTGTTATCAACAACGATGTCGTAGTAGCTGGCAGTGCCTTTCCAGGGGCAGCCGGTGGTTTTGCTGATGGGCTTGAAATAGTCCATATTCAGCGAGTCGGGGGGGAAGTACTGGTTGCCTTCGACCACTTCGCAGGCGTCGCTTTCAGCTAGTACAACACCATTCCAGGTAGCTTTAGCCATGGGATATCCTCCGATTTTTCCTCTCAGACTATAGCGAATCTGGGGTAGGTGATGAGGGTGGAGATCCCCCCTGCCCTCTTATCACGGTGATACGTGACAAGTCTTTAACGGCAAGGAACTGAGGGATCAGAAGGCCCGCTTAGGAAGGCATTTCACCAAGCCCGAGCAACGCTACAGAATCGGCTCATAGGTTTTTTGCAGCCATGCTCGATCAGTCCCAAACCCCTATTCTCTCGGCGTTGCAGGCGAGCAGTCGGCGACCCCATGCGGCGTTTTACGCACCAGGTCACAAGCGGGGGCAAGGAGCATCTTCTCGACTGCGAGACCTGCTGGGGGCAGCGGCACTGGCGACAGATCTGCCAGAATTGCCGGAGCTAGATAACTTGTTTGCTCCAGAAGGCGTAATTCTGGAAGCTCAGGAACTCGCTGCCGAGGCGTTTGGGGCTGAGCGCACCTACTTTCTCACCAACGGCTCGACCTGCGGCATCGAGGCCGCTATTCTTGCTACCTGTGGCCCTGGCGACAAAATTATTGTGCCGCGGAACGCCCATCGCTCGGTGATTGCGGGGCTGGTGCTGTCGGGAGCAATGCCAATTTTTGTGGCACCCGAGTACAGCCCAGAACTGGGCTTGGTGCTGGGGGTGAAGGCAGAGGCGATCGCCGCTACCCTCAGCCACCATCCCGACACCCGCGCAGTGCTGCTGGTGTCACCCACGTACCACGGCATTTGTTCGCATGTGGGGGCGATCGCATCCCTCGCCCACCGCCACGGCATTCCCTTACTAATAGATGAAGCCCACGGGCCGCACTTTGCTTTTCACCCTGACCTGCCAATCCCGGCGTTGGAGCTGGGCGCTGATCTGGTGGTGCAGTCAACCCACAAGGTGCTGGGAGCACTAAGTCAGGCGGCGATGCTGCACACGCGGGGAGACCGCGTCGATCGCGATCGCCTGCAAGCGGCCCTACAGCTCACTCAATCTACCAGCCCCAATTCTCTGCTGCTGGCTTCCTTAGATGCCGCCCGTCACCAGGTAGCGATCGAGGGCAAGGGGCTTTTGTCGGATACTTTGGCCCTAACGGAGCACATGCGCACGGAGCTGGCTACGGTTCCTGGTTTGCGAGTGATCGGCAAACCGACGGTAACGGCATTCTCCAGTGCTAGCGATCTGGATCTGACTCGGCTGACGGTAGATGTATCAGGCTTAGGGCTCACGGGGCTAGAGGCTGACGAAATTTTGCACGAAGAACTCGGCGTCACCGTCGAACTGCCGGAGTTGCAACACCTGACCTTGATTGTCAGCCTTGGCAATACAGACGAGGATGGGAAGCGGTGCGTGGCCGGTTTTCGAACGCTAGCAGAGAGCTACGCCAAGCAGTGTGTCGCCGTCGAGGTCTGGCCTCAGCCCGCCCCCAGCACGGATACCTCATTTACCCTGCCGGTAGTATCGCCTCGCGAGGCGTTCTTTGCGACTACAGAAACCGTTGGGGCTGAAGCTGCCATTGGCCGCATTAGTGCCGATACGATTTCGGCCTATCCCCCAGGGATTCCCGCCATTGTGGCAGGCGAGGTGATTGGTGAAGGGGCGATCGCCCATCTCACTGCCATCAAACAACAGGGTGGCTACGTGACCGGCGGCGATGCACCAGAAGCTTTCCGGGTTCTGGCCTAAAAGCACGAACAACCATCGCTCTCAGCCTCTGAGTTAGGATAGTTTGGGTTTTTGTCAATCTATTCTTTAACCGTTTCTTGCCCCCATGGATTCTGTGTTTAGTTCCGTTGATCCCCAACTGGTGCTGTTGATTGCGGCGATTGCAGTCATCGTTTTAGCTGCCCAGCTGTTTCTCAGAATTTTGAGCGTAGGACTTGTCCCCCTCATTGGTCTGGTCGCGATCGTTGTGGCGCTGCAATACCTGTTTGGCATCAGCCCTAAGCAGCTGTGGCTTGAGGTCAGCCACCTACCCCAGATGGCGATGGAATTCTTCAATAGCCTGGCCTGATACTGAATTTGCCTTCTCACCCGGCTGGGCTGAGCAAACACCGTTTGCCCCTACGCCAGCCTCCTGTTTGGCCTCGGATAATGCAATTTGGATCTGGAATGGGACCCCAAATTTTCCCCTAGCTAGATAGGGGCGATTGGCGATCACCAATTGTGTCTTTTTAGACACCTAAAGCCTGATTTCGACCCATGAGGCTAGATTGGGACAGTTTAGATCGCCTCTTTGAAGCTGTGCCGATGCGTTTGTTGCCGCTGTTGACTCCGGTTCTCTGGGCGGGGGTAGCGCTGCCCGCCCTAGCCCAAGCCGAGCCCCTTCATACCAGCTTTGCCGCCTGGTGCAATCACTACGACAGTCTTGCCCCAGAGACGCAGCATACGGTTGAGGCCATGCTCGCCTACACAGGCACCGACGACTGTGCTGCGGCTGAGCAGCAGCTAACTAGCAGCACGGCGCTCAGTCTGGAGTATGCCAACATCAGCGATCTGCGTCCGTTGGCGTCCCTTACTCAGCTGGAGCAGCTCTACCTTTACAGCAACCAGATTACGGATATTCAACCCCTAGCTGGGATGACCCAGCTCATTGATCTGGGCCTCAGCGACAACCAAATTTCAGATATTAGCGCCCTGCGATCGCACCCCTCCCTGCAAGTTATCAACCTGGGCGGCAATCAAATCAGCGACATCAGCGACCTGGCCGATCTGCCCCAGCTCATTCAGCTCGATCTCTACGCCAATCAAATTTCAGATTTGGCCCCGCTGGCTGACCTTACCCAGCTCACCCGTCTCAATCTACGAGACAACCAAACCATTCAAGACCTGCGCCCGTTGCAGAGGCTTAGTCAGCTCTCGACCTTGATTCTTAGCAACAATCAGATTGACGACCTCACCCCGCTTCAGTCCCTCACCAATCTCTACGAGCTAGATCTGAGCCGCAACCAAATTAGCAATCTCAGGCCGCTACAGGCTCTATCCCTAAGCGAGCTACATCTTAACCACAACCAAATTCAGGATGTGCAGCCTCTAGCCACCCTGAGCGATCTACAAATTCTGACGCTCGATCACAACAACCTTGCTGACCTGACACCCCTGAGCGCTCTAGAAAATCTATTCTTACTGAGCCTGAGCGGCAATCAAATCAGTGAGCTGGCTCCGCTAGCCAACCTTCAGAACCTGCTGGATCTGGAACTCGACGCCAACCAGATTACCGATATCTCAGCAGTGCGATCGCTCACCCGTCTTACCCGCCTTTCCCTAGAAAACCGCGTTTGGGTCGATGATTACCGCCAGCCCCAGGGCGACAACTACGTCACCGATCTCACTCCCTTGCAACCGCTAACCGAGCTGTCTGAGCTGTATCTAGACGGCAACGGAGTCACCGATCTCAGCCCTCTGGCCAACAAACCCTACCTGTTTCAGCTCGGGCTGAGCCGCAACCCGGTCAGCGACCTGGCCCCCTTGGCAAATCTACCCGTAATAGAGCTCGATATTGACGCTACCTCGGTCAGTGATTTTGGCCCTCTGACCACGCTTACCGATCTCACCCGCCTCCACGCCAGCCACACGGGCTTAAGCGATCTGCACCGCCTGCCGGTTTTGCCCCAGCTCAGCACCTTGACCCTACAAGGCAATCAAATTGAAGATCTCAGCCCTCTAGCCCAGTTTCCCAACCTTCTTGGGTTAGACCTCAGCTCTAACCAAATTGAAGACCTCAGTCCCCTGGCTACGCTGTCGCAGCTAAGCTTCCTTTACCTGAGCGACAACCAAATCCGAGATCTGACGCCGTTGGCCAGTCTAGGTAACCTTTCTACCCTGGGGCTGACCAGCAACGCCATTGAGGATGTTATCCCCCTAGCCTCCCTCATCTCCCTCGGAACGTTGACCCTTGGGTTTAACCCGCTCCAAGACATTCGCCCCCTCTCGGAGCTAACCAGTCTAGAAACGCTAGTGTTGGTCAACACCGAGGTCCAAGATGTCAGCCCACTCGCATCACTGCTGAATTTAGAAGTGCTGTATCTAGACGAAACCCCCGTCACCGACCTGAGTCCGCTGGGCGCTCTGCCGAATTTGATGCGTCTTACCCTTGGGAGTGTCCCGGTAACGGAAGCAGATTGCCCCCTAGTCCCGCAAAGCGCGTGTGAATTTTAGACAGAAGCAGCCCATCGAATACGTTCTGTTTCAAGGCCAAACGGTGTAGGGGCAAATGGTTGTTTGCCCGCTGCAAAGCCCCCTGTTTTTAAGCAGAGCCGCTAATTTCAGTGCTAGTGCGATCCAGCCCTAGCGCGAGCACTCCATTCTGCCCCCCGAAGCCAAAGCTAAGGCACAGAGCCACCTCCAAATCAGTAGAAATGGGGTGAGTCACGAGCTTGGGGTAAATGCTCCCGCCCTGCCCCCCCGTGTTGGGCGGCAGCACTTGATGCCGCAGCGCCAGCAGGCAAAGCGCCGCCCCGATCGCCCCCGAAGCCCCCAACGTATGCCCTGTCGCTCCCTTGGTCGAACTCATCCACGGCGGTGGCGAAAACCCCTCAGTCAATAGCTGCACCTCATGGGCATCGTTGAGTCTAGTTCCGGTACCGTGGGCATGAATGTAGCTAACCTGCTGAGGCTTCAGCCCGCTGTAGTAAAGACAATTCTTGAGGGCCAAACGACTGCCCCCCAGTGTTGGATCTGGCGCCGTGCGGTGGTAGGCATCAACGCTAAATCCGCCACCCAGAATGCAGCCGTATACCTCTGGCCCCGATCGCTCTAGCCAAGAAGATACTGACTCTAGCACCAGCACCGCAGCGCCCTCCCCCAGCACTAAGCCTTCTCGTTGGGGGGCAAAGGGGTAGCAGCCGGTGGTTGCGAGGGCTCCTAATTGCTCAAAGCCTGCCAAGGTAAGGGGGGTAACGGGCGCTTCGGCGGCACCAACGATGACGCGATCGCACTGTCCCCGCCGCACTAGCTCATAGCCCTGAAAAATTGCCGTCAGCCCGGTAGCACAGGCCGCCATCGGGGCCAGCACCGGGCCTTGAGATTGAATCTGGCGGGCAGCGGCGATCGCCCCCATGTGCGGCAGCGCCTCCAGCCAGGGGTTGTCTGCCCAAAATTCATTGCGAGCCATCCGTTCCCAGCGGCCCTGAAAGCTGCGGCTAGAGCCGATTACCACGCCGCAATCGGTCAGGGGAGGTGTGAGCTGAGCATCGGCGATCGCCTCAGCCACCGCCAACCCCAGCAAATCCTCAATGTCAGTGGGCTTATCGCCTACCATAGCCAAAGGCCGAGGCGGCAGTTCCGGAAATGGCTGTCTGATCCGAATACCCGATTTTCCGGCCAGAAGATTGTTCCAGGTGGCCGTTGCTGTAGTCCCTAGGGCTGTGACCAGCCCCATGCCGGTTACAACAACGGCCCGATCTCTACCTTGCCTACTCAGTCTTCAGATTCTCCAGCCCGGCTGTGACTCGCGCCGATTCAATGCGATCGCCCTGCTGAATGGCATCCACCGCCTCCATACCGCTGGTGACGTAGCCAAACACCGCGTAGCTACCGTCCAAAAAGGGCAGCTCCGCCAGGGTGATATAAAACTGCGCCGAGGCCGAATCTACCGCCTGCGATCGCGCCATAGCTACAGCACCCCGAGTGTGGGGCAGTTCTGGGGCATCGCTGATGCCGGCTTCTTCAAGGGTTTGGCTATAGATTGGCTCTGCTGCCCCAGCGGGCTTAATTTCTAAGGGAACGTAGCGGGGAGCCTGGGTATCAGGGTCAATAAAGCTACCTGTACCCAACTGCTGAGCCGGCACGCTAGGGTCTTTGCTCTGGGGGTCGCCGCCTTGGGCAACAAAGGGCTGTGGGTCACGCACCACCCGGTGAAACACTAGGCCATCGTAGACGCCACGGTTCACCAAATCTACAAAGTTACCAGCGGTGACTGGGGCATTGGCACCGTCTAGCTCTATCACAATGGGGCTGCCGTTCACTACCATCTCCACCGTTGCCGTACCCTCTAGCACGGGCAAACCGGTTGGGGCCACCGCCACCGACTCAGTTAGGCCGGGGTCTGTGGGGGCTTCGCTAGTCGAGTCTAGGCTTGGGGAACTGGTGCAAGCGCCCAGCCATAGGGTTAGCAGGGCAGCTAGGGCTAGGGTAAACGGGCGTGTCGAGAGAGCCATCAATACGTCAATTCCTAATAGTTCAACCGACCCCCCATGTTATCGCACGGGCTCAAAGCCGGGGGCTGCCGCTCAGCATAGACCTTTAAACGGTCTATAGCCCCTCTAGCGGCACCTGCAAAAACCGCGCCAACTCTGCCCCCTGATTTTCTAAATCAGCTAGGGGAATCGGCTGGCCCACCCGAGTCAGCGGAATATCGGGGCGGCCCTTGATGCGCAGGTAGAGGGTGCGCTTGGGGTTGAGCCCTTCTTTAATCGCCACCCGCACTGCGGTCACGTCTTCTAGGGGATGCTCAAATTCAATGCGGCGGTTTTTGCCCCAAAAGCCTTTGCGTACAATCTGTAGGCGATTGCTGGCTTTGTCGAAGCTGTTGTACCCGCCGCCCACATCCAAACTGATAACAATCCAAAGGAACGTGGCCAGACCAAGGGCAGCCACCCCATAAAAGCCCATGGCAATGCCTTGGGGAATAAACACCAACTGAGTTGGGTCAGCGAAGGGCAGTAGGTTCTGTTTCAGGTAGCTAGAAGCTCCAGCCAGGGCAAACCCTAGCCCGCCTAGGGTGAGCACCACGGCCCAAAAAATGTTGCTCACACGACGGGCCCCCAGCACGGTGCGCTTAAGGGCTTGAGATTGAGTAGTCGACAGAGAGGCAGTCATAGATCTTAACAAGCGATAGTGATAGATGAAGAGCGACAAAAACCTAGAAAAAGCTTGGGTGGGGCGGCTTCAACGCCACCACTTTCTTCAAATTAAACTGAGCGAACTGGGTTACATCACCCGCTATTACTCTATATAAACACTGAATCAGCCCAGTCTAAACCCCACGGCGACTTCGCTAGTCAACCCCTGTGGCCAACACCGGCTTCATTACAGCCAAGCCCCCGACACTACTAGCCTGAGAAACTACGTGTCAGATTGTAAAAAATTAGAACACTCCTTATCATAAATAGAAACCCAGTCTTTAGACGCTTGTCTTCAAGGCTGCTGGTGCGACTCAGGCAGAGGTATCGGCGATTGGAGCAGGAATATTATTCTCCCTGGCTCTAATATCTGGAATACTTAGTAGTTACTAACCCCTGCTTTGAGGTGATGCTCTGCCAGACTAGTCTGGATCCACCAGAGTTGCGACCTTATGGATTGGATGTCATATAAAGAGGATTTGACATGACCATAGCAATGGGACGCGCGCAAGCCGAGCGAGGATGGTTCGACGTCCTTGACGACTGGCTAAAGCGCGATCGCTTTGTGTTTATTGGGTGGTCGGGCCTTTTGCTGTTCCCCTGCGCCTTCATGGCCGTAGGTGGATGGCTAACCGGCACCACCTTTGTCACCTCCTGGTACACCCACGGCCTCGCGTCGTCGTACCTGGAAGGGTGTAACTTTTTGACCGTTGCCGTTTCTACCCCCGCCGCTAGCCTGGGTCACTCCCTGCTACTGCTGTGGGGCCCCGAAGCCCAGGGTGACTTTGTGCGCTGGTGCCAACTCGGTGGCCTGTGGAGCTTCGTCGCCCTACACGGCACCTTCGGTCTGATCGGCTTCATGCTGCGTCAGTTCGAAGTGGCTCGTCTCGTCGGCCTGCGTCCCTACAACGCCATCGCCTTTTCGGCCCCGATTGCGGTATTTGTCAGCGTCTTTCTGATGTACCCCTTAGGTCAGTCGAGCTGGTTCTTTGCACCTAGCTTTGGCGTAGCGGCCATCTTCCGCTTTCTGCTGTTCCTACAAGGCTTCCACAACTGGACCTTGAACCCCTTCCACATGATGGGTGTAGCGGGTGTGTTGGGTGGAGCACTACTGTGCGCCATCCACGGCGCCACCGTTGAGAACACGCTGTTCAAAGACAGCGAGAACGCCAACACCTTCCGTGCGTTTGAGCCGACCCAGGCTGAAGAGACCTACTCGATGGTGACTGCCAACCGATTCTGGTCTCAGATTTTTGGGATTGCGTTTTCGAACAAGCGTTGGTTGCACTTCTTCATGCTGTTTGTGCCGGTCACCGGCTTGTGGATGAGTGCAGTGGGCATTGTGGGTCTCGGGTTGAACCTGCGGGCCTACGACTTTGTGTCCCAGGAGATTCGGGCGGCAGAAGACCCAGAGTTTGAGACCTTCTACACCAAGAACATCTTGTTGAACGAAGGCATTCGGGCTTGGATGGCACCGACTGACCAGCCCCATGAGAAGTTTGTATTCCCCGAAGAGGTACTCCCCCGTGGTAACGCTCTCTAGCAACTCGTATATTGCTGGGCGCGACCAAGAATCCACCGGCTTTGCCTGGTGGTCTGGTAACGCTCGTTTGATCAACCTATCCGGCAAGCTGTTGGGTGCCCACGTGGCCCACTCTGGTCTGATTGTGTTCTGGGCCGGGGCTATGACCCTGTTTGAAGTAGCCCACTTTGTTCCTGACAAGCCTCTGTATGAGCAGGGCTTCATTCTGCTACCCCACCTGGCTACTTTGGGCTGGGGTGTGGGTCCTGGTGGTGAAGTCATCAACACCTTTCCCTACTTCGTTGTCGGTGTGCTGCACCTGATTTCGTCGGCGGTGCTGGGTCTCGGTGGTATCTACCACGCCCTGCGCGGTCCCGAGGTGCTGGAAGAGTACTCTTCCTTCTTTGGCTACGACTGGAAAGACAAGAACCAGATGACCAACATCATCGGCTACCACCTCATCCTGCTGGGTTGCGGTGCGCTGCTGCTGGTTTTGAAGGCTTGTGTGTTCGGTGGTGTCTATGACACTTGGGCACCGGGCGGTGGCGATGTTCGCATCATCACCAACCCGACCCTAAACCCCGCTGTGATCTTTGGTTACCTATTGGGTTCTCCCTTTGGTGGCGACGGCTGGATTGTCGGCGTCAACAACATGGAAGACATCATCGGCGGCCACATTTGGGTTGGCCTAATCTGCATCGCTGGCGGCATTTGGCACATTCTGACCAAGCCCTTTGGCTGGGCCCGTCGTGCTCTGATCTGGTCTGGTGAAGCCTACCTGTCGTACAGCCTGGGCGCTCTGTCCCTGATGGGCTTTATCGCCTCCTGCTACGTGTGGTTCAACAACACGGCCTATCCTTCTGAGTTCTACGGTCCCACCAACGCCGAGTCTTCTCAGGCCCAGGCGATGACCTTCCTGGTGCGCGACATGCGCCTGGGTGCTAACATCGGTGCGGCCCAAGGCCCCACTGGTCTGGGTAAGTACCTGATGCGCTCCCCCACTGGTGAGATCATCTTTGGTGGTGAAACCATGCGCTTTTGGGACTTCCAAGGTCCTTGGTTGGAGCCCCTGCGTGGCCCCAACGGCCTTGACCTCGATAAGCTGACCAATGATATCCAAGATTGGCAGGTGCGTCGCGCGGCTGAGTATATGACTCACGCGCCCAACGCCTCGATCAACTCGGTGGGCGGTGTGATCACGGAAATCAATTCTGTGAACTTCGTGAACCCCCGCCAGTGGCTGTCGACCTCTCACTTCGTACTGGGCTTCTTCTTCCTGATTGGCCACCTCTGGCATGCTGGTCGCGCTCGCGCGGCTGAGGCAGGCTTCGAGAAGGGTATCGATCGCGAAACTGAACCCGTGCTCGCTATGGGCGACCTCGACTAAGGTTGAGGCCAGCCTAAGGCTCAATAAGAAAAGCTCCTGCCCTAGGGCAGGAGCTTTTTTGTTGTGAAGTAGGTGAATGGGACACAGCGGCACCGCGCCTTAGCCAGATAGCAGGCTAAGCTCTACTGGCAAAAACCTTTTTGAGGACACTACGGCAATTAAAAAGCCGCTGATCGACATCAGCGGCCCTAAGCGTCAATAAATTTCTGGCTCTGGCAGTGGGACAATAAAATTAGAGGGGTCATTGAGATAGCGGATGGTGTCTTCTTCAAGGCGGTGGACTAGGTATGGCTCGAGGGCGTCAGAGTGACGGAGGGCGGCTAGGTAGCCTTCAAGGTAAAGACGCAGCTCGCTGGTGCGATAGCCTCGGTTCCACTGGTCGACGAAGGCATCGGTAATCCGTTGATAGTACCGAACAGCTTTGGCATCCTGAAGCATGGGAGGTAGACCTATAAACTCGGCGGTGGTTAGGGGTAGATCTCGCTCTGTAACTAAATTTTCCCCCAAAGGGTGAAAAACCTGATGAGTTTCTTAACGTACCGTTATACGTATCTTTATACACCGTTTGCCTAGGGCAAGGAGTGCGGATTATGACACTATCTAGGCGACGGTTTTGGGGGGAGCGAAATTTTGGAGTTGGCTAAGGGCTTGGGCAAAACAGAACGGTAAGCGGCTAGGGTGTGATGGGCGATCGCATCCCAGTCGTAACACTCTCTAGCATAGGCTCTAGCTCGCTGCCCCCGTAGCTGCCGTTGGGCAGAATCTTTCAGCGCCTCAACTAAGGCTTGGGCTACACCGTCTACGCTCAAGTCGCACACCCAGCCGCTGCCGCTGCTGGTAATGTCAGGCCAGATGTATACGCCTTTAGACACTACCACCGGCACCCCCGCCGCCATGGCTTCCGCTACGGCAATGCCAAAATTCTCGTAGTAGGAGGGCAGCACGAATAGATCGGCAGCTTGTAGCAGGGCGGCTTTGGTATTGCCGGTGACAAAACCCGTGAGCGCGGTGCGATCGCCCAGTGAAGTAGCCCGCAGGCGATCGCCAATAGCCTGCTCATAGGCAGGATCCTGAGGATTTCCCCCCGCCAGCACCAGATGAAACTCTACGCCCTGAGCCGTGAGCTGCTCTAGAGCCGGCAGCAGCAAATCGAGCCCCTTTTTAGGATCTAGTCTAGAGAGGTAGAGCAGGAGAGGGCGATTATGAGGGATTCCTAGCTGGGCTAAGATTTGCTGACGTTCATCCACAGGTAATGCTTTTGGCGGCTGTACTCCCAGAGGGATCACCCAATCCTGAGTGCTGGCCCCAAACCGATAGGAGACTTCTGCCTCGATCGGGCTGGTGAAATGCAGCGCCGCCGCCCCACCAATATTGGGGGCCTCAAACAGCCGTCCGTAGATCTGCTTGAGGCGCTTTTTTTTCTGCAAATCTGCCGGGTCAAGGGTGCCCAGGGGGCGCAGCACGTAGGGCAGGCCGCGATCGCGCGCCACCGTTGCCGCCGCCGTGCTTAGGGGCGAAAACAACGCGTGAATGTGGACCAGGTCAAACTCATGGGCGTGCTGGTAGAGCCAGGCCAAAAGCCCCGCCGAAAACTTGTACCGCCGCCAGGGCGAACAGGCAAAGTAACGCACCGTATAGTTCTCTTCCTGTACCGGTACGCCTAAGGGAACCGCCAGCGGTGACTGACCTGAATCGCCATTGGCGTTAGTGGTAAGAATGGTTACCTCCGCCCCTGCCGCTGCCAAGCCCTGGGCAAAGCCGCGCACCATCTGGCTCGGACCGCCGTAGATAAGGGAGATGGAGGGGACGATTTGGAGGATGCGCATGGGGAAGTAGGGGAGTGGGGGTGAGGGGGTGGATGGGTAGGCGGGGGAAAGCTGGGTGAATCAGTTTTGAGTTTTGAGTTGGGCTTGAAGCTAAATTCAACATTCAAAGCTTCTCTATCTCCCTCACCTTCCCCATCTCCTCATCTTCCTTGCCTCCCTCATCCCTCGACCCCAATCTCCCGGTAAAACTCCAACAGCTGCTTCGCCAGTGCCCGGTTCGTGTAGCGGCTCATGGCGCGGTGATGACCTGCTTCTGCTAAGGCCTGCCGCTGTTCGGGATTCTCCAGCAGGAGGCGAAGGCAATTGGCTAGTTCAGGGGCATTGCCTTCGGGAAAGACGAGGCCAGACTGGTCGATGACGTGGGGAATCTCGCCGGAGTCGGAACCAATCACGGGGACGGCGCAGGCCATGGCTTCGATCAGCACGTGGCCGAATTGTTCTTTCCAGCCTTTGGAGGTGAGGGTTTTGAAGGTATTGGTGGTTTCGGAGGGCAGCACTAGGGTGTGCATGAGGTTGATGTAATTGGGGACCTGATCGTGGGGAATGTCGGTCACCCAGCGGAGGCGATCGCCGATGCCCAACCCATCAGCCTTGGCCTGAATGGTATCCCGCAGCTCTCCCCGACCCACTAGCAGCCACACCCAAGGTTGTGGGTGATCGCACAGAGTCGCCAGGGCATCGCAAAGAGTCAGCAGTCCCTTTTCTGCGACAAAGCGACCGCAGTAGCCCACCACAAAGGCATCGCTGGCGATGGCTAGGGCCTGGGACAACTCTGGCTGGGGCTGGGGACGGAACAGGGTTTCATCGACACCAAGCTGAGGCATCACCTGGTAGGGAGCAGTGCAGCCGCGATCGCGCAAGATATCGGCCCCGTCTTGGTTGCCCACCACTAGACCGTGGGTATGCCGCAGGTTGTAGGCTTCGAGGGCAGAGATGGGGAATTTGAGCTGGTAGGGCAAGTTCCACCAGGTGAAAAGAACGTTTTTGACCTTAAGACCCAGCAGGCGGTTGAGGGTAATGGTTTGGGTGTAGGCCAGCGCTTTAGCTCCCTGCTCAACCTGAATGACGTGGGGCCGAAATTCTCGCAGCAGTTTAACCAGATCGGGGCCAAAGGTGAGCAACCCTTGGTTGTTTTGGCTGAGATTGCTGAGGGGCTGCACCCGAAAGTTGCCCGCCTGGAGGGGTTCAGACACAATTAGCCGGTTTTGCACGCCGCCGGGCTGCCAGCGGCGAGGAACGCCCACCACTACCTCTATCTCTGGGGAAAGCTGGGCTAGGGCGCGCAGCTTTTCGCGGTTGAGGTCAACGATATAAGTGTGGCTGAGCACGAGCACACGCATGGTTGGCAACATCCGCAAAAAGGGGCACCTCTAGGTTGCCCAAAGGGTGCTTAGGGGTTGCACCGTCAGCCAGGCAGGCGAGGGCGATCGCTCAGATATGCAGGAGCCAAGCGCTGCTAGGGCTGCTCGCGTGCCTTTAGCCATCGCTTTTAGAAACTATGCCCTCATCCCCGCG
Source organism: Leptolyngbya subtilissima AS-A7 (assembly GCF_039962255.1). Taxonomy (NCBI): domain Bacteria; kingdom Bacillati; phylum Cyanobacteriota; class Cyanophyceae; order Leptolyngbyales; family Leptolyngbyaceae; genus Leptolyngbya; species Leptolyngbya subtilissima. The sequence goes on from NZ_JAMPKY010000011.1 coordinate 134,726, forward strand.
ATCGCCTGCTGCCCGCTTGGCCTGGCCGTAGCGAATCGGTCCCCTAGCTGTTTTGGGATCGACCACTTGCCCTCGCTGTCGGACAACAATTTCCCCCTCGGCGGCTAGCTCAACCCCGACCTCACGGACAGCAGGCATCAACTCGCGCCAGTCTTCATGACTGAGGGCGCGGGCGACTTCAGAGGGGCAGATCGTTTTGCTGGGGCCGCGCTGGGCAAGCAAACCGAGCAAGGTGGCGCGCAGGTCAGCAGAAACGGTCATGGCCCCAAGGCGAGGAATTCGTCCATGAGGGTATTGACCTGGTGAGGGCGCTCCTGCTGCACCCAATGGCTGCAATGGGGAATGTAGCGCAGGCGCAGATGGCGCACGTAGTCTTCAGTGCCAAGGGAAAGTTCTTTGCCCAAGGCTGCATCGGCTTCGCCCCAAATCAGCAGGGTGGGTACTTCGAGAATGCCCCAGGGTTGCCACTGTGGGCCGCTAAAGCTCAAAGCCCGGTAGTAGTTGACCATGGCGGTGAGGGCACCAGGCTTGGCAGCGGCGGTCTTGTAGGCTCGTAGATCGGCGTCGCTAAAGGTACTTTTATCGACGGCCATGCCCAGCAACATTTGCTCGATCGCCCAGTAGTCGCCCGCCTGCAATAGTAGTTCGGGCAGCAGCGGTAGCTGAAAGGCCCCGATATACCAACTGCGCAACAGCTGCTGGGGATGGCGTAGCCCTTCGGCAAACTTGGCTGGGTGGGGAATATTCATCACGATCAGCGACTCGAGCAGTTCGGGGTGGGCGTAGGCAAAGGCCCAAGCGATCGCGCCTCCCCAGTCGTGCCCTACCAGTACCGCGCGGTCATAGCCCAAGGCGGCGATCGCCCCCCGTACATCCTCCACTAAGACATCCAAACGATAGGCATTGACATCTGAGGGCTTGTCGCTGTCGTTGTAGCCCCGTAGGTCCAGGGCGACGCAGGTATATTTGGCCGCAAAATGGTCGAGCTGGTGCCGCCAGGAGTACCAAAATTCTGGAAAGCCATGCAAAAACAGCATCAGCGGCCCTTGGCCCTGGCGGACGTAGTGCAGGCGCAGGCCATTAGTTTGCAGAAACCCGTGCTGTTTGCTGACAGTTGCGGTCATGGCACCACCGGGGCCAACGTCTCCTTAACTATACTGAGAACTCCTAGGGCTGGGGGCGATCCCCCTGACTTGGACCGGGTTGTCAGTTACGTAAATATATTTAACCCATTTCTCCCAACCCCCGGATGCTGATTTTTACCACCTGTAAATGGTAGGGAGCACAGCAGAAGCTGACGTTGTGTGGGTGGCCTTCACAACACCTAACCAGATCACAGCTCAGAGTCGTTTGCTCACCCGCCAGACCTAATGGGGTTAACTGGCTTGCGAAGGCTCATTCTCTACGTGCTGCCCTTGGGGCGCTGGTTGCTGACCGTCGCGATCTGGAACGACCTGGGAAGGTTTGGCCCTCGTCACGTTCCTTGCGATTGTTCCTGATATGAACTCACTAGACGACTTGACCCTGTTGCAGTGGTTTGTTTCGGGGGATGCCTCCCTAGAAGCAAATCAGTCGCTCCGGATTCAGCCCGCCAACAACCTGCGCCAGCTCTTGGGCCGTAAAGGCTCGCTGCTGGCCACCGCCTACGATGCTGCCCTGCCGCCCCGCATTGAGGTGCGCCGCCACACCGAATACGCTGACATACTACACCAGATTTTGGTCGACCATCACTTTGTGCCCGTTGGCCAGGAGTTGGACAGCCAGGTGTTGTGCTATGCTCACTACCCAATTCCTGAGGGCTACCGCATTGTCTATGGCCAGGCTCGCCAGCTGTGGAAGCAGTGGTGGACCCACGCCAGTCGCCTCAGCGATCGCCACCTTCAGCTCGACCTGTTTGTGCTGGCGAGCAGCCAGTGGTACCCCATCCGCGACGTTGCCATCAACAGCGGCACGCTCTACATTGACACCTTGCGGGGCGAGACCGTTCACCACGGCGATGACATGATGGTGTGGCTCGAACAGGAGCGCTGTGATGAGACCGATGAAACCTGTTTTTGGGCATCGCCTTCAGGCCAGCTAGTGCCGCACCAGCTTCCAGAACAGACGCCTGCCGCCACCCTGACTAGCCCGCCCCATCAGTCTCAGCCCTCCGGCCGGCCGCTTTTGGATGGTGCAGTTTCCTCGGCTACTGTAGACTCCACCCTGGCCCCGGTTGTGTATGCCCTAGACGGCAGGGTCTACGTGCAGACCGCCCTAGGCGTTATCGTCGTCGAAGGCGAAAAACTGAGAGCCTACAAGCCTGCGCCCCCAATGGCGACCCCCAGGGATCGAGCTACGACCGTCGCCACCGTTCGACAGCGCCCCAGATAACCGGCGGCTCCAGCAATAGACTTCGCCAGCTTTGCCTAGCGTCTCGGTCAGCAACTAGACCCTAGGCAAATTATGGCGGCGATTGTGACACCCCAGCTACCGGCAAACTGTATAAGAATTTACAAAATCTTGTTGATATCACGGGGGAAACATCCGGATTCCTAACGTCAGATTTCATAGCATGGGATTGTGTCGATCCGATGCAGGGCATTGAGCAGCCTCTATCTGGATCAGCGTTCACGGCTCTCCTGCTAGACCCAATGGGCTTAATCAGTCTGCGATGGTAAAAGCTTTTCAGCGATCGCGGCTGAGATGATTTCCAGGGTTTGGCCCTCATCACGTTCCTGCAATTGTTTCACCCATGACCTCACTCGATGATTTAACTCTGTTGCAGTGGTTTGTCTCAGGGGATGCCACCCTAGAAGCGAACCAGTCGCTGCGCATTCAGCCCGCCAACAATGTGCGCCAGCTTCTGGGCCGCAAAGGATCGCTGCTGGCGATCGCCTACGATGCCACCACGCCGGCTCGCATTGAGGTGCGCCGCCATACTGACTACACGGACGTACTGCACCAGGTCTTGATCGATCATCACTTTCTACCCGTTGGTCAGGGGCTAGATAGCCAGGTATTGTGCTACGCCCACCACCCTATCCCCCAGGGCTACCGGGTCAATTACGCCGCCGCCCGACAGCTTTGGAAGCAGTGGTGGATGCAGTCAAGCCGCCGCGGCAAGCGCCCGCTGCAGCTTGACCTGTTAGTGTTGAGCCAAAACCAGTGGTACCCCGTCCGCGACATTGCCATCAACAGCGGCACCCTCTACGTCGATACCCTGCGCGGCGAGAACGTTTACCACGGCGATGACATGGTGGCCTGGCTCGAAAAAGAGCGCTGCGAAGAGGGCGACAAAACCTTTGTTTGGACATCGCCACCGGCTCAAGCTGTCCCAACTCCTCCTGAGCCGCCCGCTGCTGCAACTGTGCCGGCAAGGGCACCCGCTCCAGCCCCTCGCCCTGCCCCGCCGCCGAGATCACCGGTTACCCTAGCCCCTCTAGCTAGCATAGACCCCACTCTGGCCCCGGTGGTCTATGCCTTGGACGGTAAGGTTTATATCCAGACCGCCGTGGGAGTGGTTGTGGTTGAGGGCCAAGGGCTAAAGGCTTATAAATCTCTACATCAGCCGGCGATCGCCCCTGACCGGCTTGCGACCGTGACAACCGTCAGGCAACGCTTTAGGTAAACAGCCTAGGGGGCAGCAGCCACAGCAGGGTGCCTCGGCCATAGTCAATTTGAGACCAGGTGGTGATTTCAAACTCAAGGCAGACCATGGCCGCTGTGGGCATGTGCACGATACCGCCGCCCAAAAAAAACGAAGCTGCGTCAGACCAGGTCGGCTGATGGCCTACCAGCATAAGCGAGCGGTGATGGTCTGGCACCGCGTAAATCACCTGTAACACCTGGTCGATCGAGGCTTCGTAGAGGTCGTCGGTGACGCTCATGGGGCAGGGCCAGTGACCGGCCTCCATGGCAATCTCTAGGGTGGTGCGGGCTCGCACCGCCGACGAGGTAATGGCCAGGTCGGGGACTTTGCCTGCCGCCGCCAGCAGCTTGCCCATGGTTTTGGCGGCGATAATGCCGCGCTCGGCGACGGGGCGATCGCGATCGCGCCCGTTACCCACATTCCAGTCAGATTTGCCGTGGCGAAAAAGAATTAGCTGCTTGGTCATGGTAGGGGGGCGATCGTGGCTCCAGGGCGGTGTGCCCTTGATCACCTTAGGGGATCGCCCGGGGGGAATCAATGTTGGCCCCCAGTTTTCTCCAGCTTTAGGATGCGGCCCGCATCGATAGGCCGATGCGCTTGAGCTTGACATCTACCTCCATCACCCGCACCGTCACCACCTGGCCCACCTTGACAATCTCGTTGGGGTCGCTAACAAAGCGATCGGCCATCTGCGAAATATGCACCAGCCCATCCTGGTGCACCCCCACGTCCACAAATGCGCCAAAATTGGTGACGTTGGTGACGACTCCCTCTAGGGTGAGACCAGGCTTCAGGTCAGTGATTTCGTTAATGCCCTCCTGAAAGCGGGCGTAGGCAAACTGCTCGCGGGGGTCTCGACCAGGCTTTTCTAGTTCCTGCAAGATATCGCGCAGGGTGAGTTCCCCAGCCTCGGCGGTGGTGTATTTTTTGATGTCGAGCCGCTTCAGGCGATCAGCGGCTTTGGGAATCTGCTCTAGGGATAAGGAGAGATCGGCGGCGATCGCATCCACAATGCCGTAGCTCTCGGGGTGGACCGCCGTGTTGTCGAGGGGGTTTTTGCCGTTGCGAATACGCAGAAACCCCGCTGCTTGCTCAAAGGCCTTGGGCCCCAGTTTTTTGACTTTCAGCAGCTCCCGGCGCGACTGAAATGCCCCATTGGCATCGCGGAATTCGACGATATTGTTTGCCACCGCTGGGGTCAGCCCCGACACGTAGGTGAGCAGCTCGCGCGAGGCCATATTGAGATCCACCCCCACGTAGTTGACGCAGCTCTCGATGGTGTCGTCGAGCTTTTGCTTGAGCCGCTTTTGATCGACATCGTGCTGGTACTGGCCCACACCAATCGATTTGGGGTCGATCTTGACCAGTTCGGCCAGGGGGTCTTGCAGCCGCCGGGCAATGCTGATCGCCCCCCGCACCGTCACATCTAGGTCGGGGAACTCCGCTGCGGCCACTTCGCTAGCGGAATAGATCGACGCCCCCGACTCATTCACCAGCACTTTTACCGGGGGATTTGACAAGGTTTTGAGCACTTCCCCCACGAAAGCGTCGGTTTCGCGGCTGGCGGTGCCGTTGCCGATCGCAATCAGCTCGATCCTGTGTTTGCGAATCATCCCCGCTAAGGTCTGGGCCGCCTGCTGCCGCTGGTTTTGGGACTGGTGGGGAAACACCGCCTGGTATTCCAGAAACTTGCCGGTACTATCCACCGCAGCTACCTTACAGCCGGTGCGAAAGCCGGGGTCAACCCCTAGGGTGGGCTTCATGCCCGCCGGGGGCGATAGCAGCAGGTTCTTCAGGTTAGCCTCAAAGTTTTGAATCGACACCTCATCGGCCCAGGCCTTTTTCTCGGCCATCACCTCGCTGGTCAGCGACGGCTTCATCAACCGGCTGTAAGCGTCTTGAATTACCCCCCGGTAGAACTGGCGAACCTCAGGTACGGGAGTTTTCACCACCCGCTTTTCGAGGGTTTGCAGCACGGGGTCGGGCTCAACCTCCAGCCCCACCTTGAGAATGCCTTCGCGATCGCCCCGCAGCAGCGCCAGCAGATTGTGGGAGGCGATGGAGCGCACCGGTGCCTGGTAAGCCCGATACATCTCGTATTTGGTGCTGCCCTCGGGGTGACCTTTTTTGATGCTAGCGGTGAACTGGCCTTGCTTTAGCAGCTGATCTCTGACGTACCGCCGCAGCTCCGCCCGCTCTGCCACCTGCTCTGCCAAAATATCCGCCGCCCCCTGAAGGGCTTCGTCCGTAGACTGAACCCCTTTATCCGGGTTCACAAACGCTTGCGCTTCCTGAAGCAGAACCGCCCGTTTGCCCGTTTTATTCAGCTCCTCAATTTTTTGGGCCAGCGGCTCTAGCCCCTTTTCTTTGGCCATGGTGGCGCGCGTGCGGCGCTTGGGTCGGTAAGGCAGATAAAGATCCTCTAGCTCCGTCTTTTGCTGGCAGGCGAGAATGGCAGTCTTTAGTGCATCCGTGAGCTTGCCCTGGGATTGAATCTCGCTTAGCACCGTCTGCCGTCGATCCTCAAGCTCCGTTAGGTACTGGTGGCGCTCGGCAATCTGCCGCAGCTGCACCTCATCTAGATCCCCCGTGCGTTCCTTGCGGTAGCGAGCCACAAAGGGCACCGTAGCCCCTTCGGCAAACAGCGACAGGGTGGCCTCTACTTGGGCCGGGCGGATCTCAAGTTCGGCGGCAATGGTGGTCGCGAGCGAAGTCATGGGGCAGCTACTGAGGCAATAACAGTCCTCCATTGTAAATGTGGCCTGAACAGCTCAGAGAAAGTAGCTAGCATTCATTGCGATAGCTAGCTCAACCCTTTGAATAGTGATTAGTAACTGACGATCGCACCCAGGGATTTCAGCATTCGTTCTTCGGTGTCGGATAGGCCAGTGGCCCCACGGATATTGACGCCTTCGTAAGGGCGATCGGGGCGCAGGGTTTGCTGGCACAGGCCTGTCGCCAGATCCCATACGCGAATTTCGTCGTCTTGGCTGGCGGTAATTAGATGGGTGCCGCTAGAACAACCCGAGACTTGCCAAATATCTTGGCTGTGACCCTTGAGGGTGTGACGGCATTGGTTGGTTTTAACATCCCACACCTCGACCTGGGCGTTTTGGCTAGTCAGCGCTAAAATGTCTCCCGCCGGATTTAGGGTAACCCCTTGCAGCCATTGCTCTGTGGGGTGTTGCCACTGGCCGAGACAGCCATTGTCTTGCCCCAAATTCCACCAGCGCACGGTGCCGTCGTGGCTGGCGCTGGCCAGCCTCTCGCCCTGGGCCACAAGACTGTGTACCTGACTTTGATGGCCCGATAGAATGCGGCGATCGGAGCCCAGAGTGCCCTGCTGCCACGACCAAAGGCCAATGGTGCCATCCCTAGCACCTACTACAATCCAGTCGCCGTTGGGGCTAAATAGTAGGGCTGACGGGCTGTCAGGGGCGTCTTCTAGCTCTCCTACGGCGCTGCCAGTAGTGCAATTCCACACCAAAATGCCGCTGTCGGGGCCTGCGGTAGCTAACCACTGACAATCCGGGCTAAAGCGCAGCAGGGTGGCCGGGGTTGGCTTGGCGACCACCCACTGGCTCTGGCCGTTCGCGATCGCCCAGAGCCGCAGGGTCTGGTCGTCGGCGCTGCTAGCTAACCACTGACCATCGGCGCTAAGGGCGACGGTGCGCACCGAGCCGCTGTGGCCCGCTAGGGCACGAGGGCCGATGGCGTAGGGGCTATGGGCGTTGACCTGCCACAGCCGCAGGTGGGTATCGTCATGGCCAGTGAGAATGGTGCCGCTGTCAGCGCTAGCGCTAAAGGCCAGGCAGCGCACCGGATGCGCTTGGCTGAGAAAGCTGCGCCAGCACTGGCCCCGTTTAACGCTCCAGAGCTTGACGGTGTAGTTACTGCCGGTGACGAAATAGCGGCTGTCGGCGCTAAAGGCTAGGGTCCATACCGGCGCTCCCAGTGATGGCAGTGCATAGCAGAGGCGACGATTGGGAATATCCCACACCGTGACGGTGAAGTCTTGGCTGCTAGACACCAGATAGCGCCCATCAGGGCTGAGGGCGAGGGCGGGCAAAGCCTGTACGTCGATGGGCAAAATCCAGCAGGGCAGACCGGTGGCCAAATTCCAAATGGTCAGGCAGTGGTCGTCACAGCCCGCTGCAAAAGGAATTGCTTGGCAGTCAGGGTCGTTGGGGTCGGACAAAAACCCAACTGTGCGAATCGTCGCCGTCGATCGCGCCTGGAGATCTTTCAGCAGGGTGCGATCGCCCACATTCCACAGACAGGCGCGCTGGTCATCGCCGCCGCTCACCAGGTGGTTGCCCAAAGTGCTGTAGGTTAGGCTGTGAATAGCGCCAACGTGGCCTTCTAGACAGCCCTGGCTAAAACCTGATGCGACTTCCCACAGGCACAGCCGACCGCTGTCATCGCCGGAGGCTAGCTGGCTGCCGTCGGGGCTAAAGGCTAAGGCTCGCACTGGGGCCTGGTGATCGTCCAAAATGTCGGTTTGGTAGGTGGAGCCCACTGACCACAGCCAGATTTGCCCACTCTCGGTACCTACGGCTAGCAGATCGCCTCGGGGGCTAAAGGCCAGCGATCGAATGCGTTGGCCTTCGTCAAACATCCAGACCAGCTTGCCCCGCCGCAAATCCCACAGCAGCAGTCGGCCCTCGTGATCGCCCGTGGCTAGGTGCCATCCCTCCTCTAGAGACGATCCGCGCTGGCCTTGCTTATCTTTAGGACCGACGGGGCTGAAGGCGGCCACCGGATCGCGCCCGAGGGCGGTAGCAAAGGTGGTGTCGCTAAACTGAGCCTGGCTAAAGTTGGCTCCCTGCACGCTTACCCGCCGCAAATCGCTCTGCCAAATGGCTAGATGAGAAAAATCAACCCCACTAATACCCAGGCCCAGATGTTGGCAGAGGTGAATTATGTTGCCGGCCCCGTAGCCCGGCTGACCCACGAGGGGCTGTAGGGCCTCGAGCAGGCGATCGCCCTTAGCAAACAGAGCCCCATCGGTAGCGCACTGTTGTCGCAGCTCCTCTGCTAGAGGAAGCAACATAGCCGTCCGCTGACGTTCCTGTACCACCTCTCGGGCAGTCATGGTAACGAGGGGCAACCGCTGGAGCCAGTCAAACGTCTCGGCCTCTAGCTCAGCGGCCAGCACGCCCTGCAGTTGTTCTAGGACTAAGACCTGCACCGAGGGGCCGAGGCTCAACACTAGCCCACGCCCTCCAGTGGCCTGAGCCTGAACCCAGCCCCGCCCCAGGGCTGACTGCACCACCGCGTCGGTCAGGGGTGGCTGCATAGCCCCGTCGAGGTCGTCGAGTGTAACTGGCTCCTGGGCTAGGGCTAGCCAGTACAACAAGGCCCATTCGTCAGCCGGCAGTCGCTGGAGGGCTTGGGTAAAGGTGCGGTGTACAACGACGGGTACGACTGACTTAGCTGCCTGGAGCAACATCTGGGGCTGCCCCTGGTAGACCTCTCGTAGCGTCGCCCCTAGCCCCCGCAGCACCAGGGGATGGCTGCCGTAGCGATCGATCAGCGCTCCCCAGTCGTCAGGGGCAACTGGAACGGTCGGGGCCTGGAGCAGCGATCTGGCCGCCGATGCGGCCAGATCGCCGAGGGCATAATCTCGCACCCGTGGCCCCTGCACATGAGAAAAATCGGCGGGCTTTTCGCGGCTGAGCCAGACTAGACAACTCTGGTGATGGCGCTCGGCTCCCTGGTGAAAAAGATGCTGTAGGGCGTCGGTATGGGCGCGGTAACTGCCCGCTGGCTGCTGAGGTTCAAAGAACTGCTCTAGACCATCGATAATCAGCAGGGCGCAGCGCTGGCTTAGCTGATCGAGCACCCAGTCTACTTGGGCTGGGGGCGCGATCGCCGTCTGCGGGTCAAGCCAGTGAACGATTGCCCCCAGTACATCCTGCTCGGTGGCCTCGGCGGTTAGAGCCAGGTAGCCGCACTGATCGACCTGGGGGGCAACGGTGGCGGCGATCGCTGCTGCCACCGTCGTCTTGCCCACGCCTGGCAGCCCCCATAGCACTACCGTGCGGCAGCGCTCCGCCAAAACCCACTCGGTTAGGGTGGCCAGTTCTGCCTGGCGGCCCGCACAGTCGTCTAGATCGAGGCGTGGGGATTCACGCACCACTAGGGTGGGGGCGGGCAGGGGCGATCGCGGCTCCACTACAATATGCGGCGGCGGGGCCGGTTCAGTCGCCACTACCCCCTGCATCATCCAGGTGTGCAGCACGTTCTGAATATTGCGCTTCGTCACCCGAACGCCCTGGAGATCAGCATCTACCAGCTCGGTCAGCAGCTGCCAGAGCTTGGGGCCGACGTCTTTTTTGAGATAGTCTTCGGTGTAGCCAGCGGTGGGGGTTGCCATCGCCGCATAGGTCTTGTTCTCCCAAGATCCCTGTAGCACCAGACGCTCGACATCCTTTAGCGGTCGCCCCTTGCGCTCCACAGCAACTTGGTTGATGTGTACAGCAATTTTCTCAAAATCCATTGGCTAAACCGCCGCGATGCCCCAAATCTGGCCTCAGTCTAACCTGAATTTTTCAGAACTTCTCAGCCGCCGTGCCCAAGAAATTTGGCAAAAAAAATTCCCCAACCCAAGGGCAGGGGAATGATCAGGGTGCATCTACCAGTTCATATTTCTGCGCCAGGTGAGTGAATCAGGATGGTTTGGGAGGGATTTTGTTAGAGTGCCTGGGGAGGTGGGAGTAGATGGGTGGATGAGTAGATGGGTGGGAGGGTGTCTCTATATCTCTCAGTCCATCGGTGGGGCTCATCATATTGCTTCAGCTTTCTAGAGGGCAACTTTGCCCATCGCCGTGACTTTGGGTAGAAGGAAGAAGGGGCACATTGTTGGGCTGTTGGGAACTTTTTGAAGGCATTTCTTAGGAGCAAATTTTGTCGGATTCGCTGAACTTAAAGGCTTACGACCTTTGGAAAACCTATGGTGACGAGGCGGTGGTGCAGGGCATCAGCTTTTCCCTGGCACCGGGTGAGATTGTCGGTCTGCTGGGGCCTAATGGGGCGGGCAAAACCACGACGGTGGGCATGCTGTTTGGCACCGTTGTCCCCACTAGGGGGTTTGTGCAGTTTGGCCCCTGGCAACTGCCGGGGCAGGGACAGCTGGCCCGCGCCCAGATGGGCATTGTCACCCAGGAAGACAACCTCGACCCCGACTTTACGGTGTTTAAAAACCTTACCCACTTTGCCCACCACTACCGCATTACGGGCGCGGCGGCACGGCAGCGGGCGGGGGAGCTGCTGGCCCTGGTCAATCTAGAGCACCGAGCCGAGGCTCAGGTGGATGAGCTGTCGGGCGGCATGAAGCGCAAGCTGGTGCTGGCCCGCGCCTTACTCAATCGGCCCAAAATTGTGTTTCTAGATGAGCCTACCACTGGCCTCGACCCCGACGCTCGCCAGGATTTTTGGCGGCTGGTGCAGCACCTCAAGGCCAGCGGCTGCGGCATTTTGCTGACCACCCACTATATGGATGAGGCCCAAAGGCTGTGCGATCGCCTCCTTCTCCTACAGCAGGGCAAGGTGATTGACGAGGGCACCCCCACCGATCTAGTCGCGCGGGTGATTGGCCGCGAGGTGGCTGAAATCGGAGGGGTTGAGGCCCAAATTCTTCAGGATCTAGCGGCCCGCCACGGAGCCTGGTATCGGGCTTTTGGCAATGGTCACCTGGTGGCGCTGCCCGATCGCGAGCCTGAGGTGGTTTGGGATGCGATCGCCGCCCACCATCCCAGCCGCCTCCTGCGGCGGCCCGCCAATTTAGAAGATGTGTTTTTGCGACTCACTGGGAGCGTGCTGGAATGAAGCTGATTACCGCTACCCCTTGGGGGGTGTATTCGGTTTGGTGGCGACACTTTCAAGTCTATCGCAGCACCTGGTTGGTGAACTGTCTGCCGCCTGTCTCCGAGCCAATTGTGTATCTGCTTGCCTTTGGCTACGGTCTTTCTCCGCTGATTGGTGAGGTGGACTATTTGGGGCAGATGATTCCCTACGCTCGGTTTTTGGCTCCGGGGATGATTGCGATCGGAGTGCTGTTTCAGTCGTTTTTTGAAGGGGCCTACAGCAGCTTCATTCGGCTCAACTTTCAAAAGACCTGGCAGGCGCTGCTAACAGCCCCATTGAGCTATACCGACGTGTTTTTGGGCGACTGGTTTTGGGCGGCGACTAAGGGGTCAATCGCCGGCACTATCACCGGGCTAGTCGCGGTGTTGGCCAATCTCTACGACCTCTCTAGCCTGGTGCTGTCGCTGCCGCTGATTGTGCTTGGCAGCCTGCTGTTTGGGGCCTTTGGTCTGTTGGTAGCCGGGGCTGTGAATAAGGTTGACCAGGTAAATGTGCCGATTTTTCTGGTAATCATCCCTATGTTTACCCTCTGTGGCACCTACTTTCCGCGCGATACGCTGCCGCCGCTGCTAGCCAAGTTTGCCGCGTTTTTGCCCCTGGCCTCCCTGGTTGACCTGCTGCGCTGGCCCCTGGGTCTGCCCCCCTGGTGGCCCCTGCTGCTGGTCTGGCTAATCGGCTGGATGGTGCTGACGGCAAGGCTGGCCGCCCTGCGGATCTATCCGAGATTGTTTAGCTAGTAAGTTCATTCAGCTAGCCAAGTTGCAGGAGCGCTCTTGTCTTGCTCTTTTTGAGCAGGAACTGAGGCTGAAGCACGATATTGAGAGAAAAGTGACAGATTTGCTGGTTTCTGCCGTGATATGGTGTAGCCTTCCATAACCTTTGGAGTAGGAGTCGGCGGCCATGGGATCTGTTCAATCTACAGCGCTGACAGCTTTAGGGCTGGTCGCATTTGCGGGAGTCGGCATTGTTGCCCAAGATGCCGAAGCGGTGGAGACACTAGATGATGCGATCGCCCTCGACACCGCTTCAGGGCTCAGCAACTCCACCGTGGTCGACCTGAACGATCTGACGACCAACCCCAGCAACTACGACTTTTTTACCTTTAGGCCAAATTTAGAAAAGCTGATTCTCTCCGGTGCTGCCGACACTGAGCACATCAGCATCTTGTGGTACACCATTCCCGACGGCAGTGTGGGGCTGCACTACCATTCCATGACTGAGTCGGTCTATGCGATCGCGGGTACCCAGACCGACGCCAAGGGGTTTTACCCCACCGGGTCGCTCTACTTCAACCCGCCGGGTAGCGGCCACGAAGTCTCAGACAGCACCGGCTTCTTTCTGCTGGCCTACGCTTCGCCGCCGGATTTTGCTAGTACCGACCTGATCGAAGCTTACACCCCCATTAATATCAACACTGCTGAATCCGACTTTGAGACAATTTATCCATTTGAAGAGGTGCAAGCGGGTGTCTCCACCTACGAAATTCCGCTCGAGCCAGAGGGCGGCATGAGTTCTCAATTCATCAAAAGCACTTCTTTGGAGAGCTATGAATACACCGGCAACTATCTGCTCGTGCTGAAGGGCAGTTGCAGTATCGATGGCACTACCTTCGCCAAAGATATGCTGGTGGTGGCTACAACCGTTGAGACCCAGTCTTACCAAGTCAGTGCCGCTGAGGGTAGCGATTGTTTGGCCCTAGGTCTGTCGTTCTAGGCTGGCTTGTGGTTGAGGGGGTAATTCACCCCCTCAACAATTCTCAATTACGGCTGCGCGATCGCCATCAGGCTTCTAATAGTTGCTCAGCAGGCTCTACCGCCAACGGCTTCACCTCGCTTTTCCAGCGGTTGGCGATGGGCATGCGCCAGCCCAGGCCAAAAGCGCGATCGGTCACCTTCAGCACGGGCGGGGTCTGCCGCCGCTTAAATTCAGCCCGCGACACCAGCCGCAAGACTTTGTCGATCACTGCTGCATCGTGGCCAGCGGCGACCATCTCGGCTACCGACTCATGGCGCTGCACCAGGCGATCGAGGATGTCATCTAGCACGTCGTAGGGCGGCAATGAATCTTGATCGACTTGACCGGGCTTGAGCTCGGCGCTGGGAGGTTTTTCGAGAATATTCTGCGGAATCAGAGCGTCAGTGAGGTGGCTAACCCGTGCCGACAGTTCACCTAGGGCCGCTGGGGCTGCAGACCCAGAGCCGTTGCCCACTTGCCGATTGAGCCACTGACAGAGGGCGTAGACTCGCGTTTTGGGCACATCGGCAATTACCGCTAGGCCGCCATTCATGTCGCCGTAGAGGGTGCAGTAGCCCACTGCCATTTCTGACTTGTTGCCGGTTGACAGCAGCAGGTGGCCAAATTTATTTGAAACCGCCATCAGCAGATTGCCACGAATGCGCGACTGGATATTTTCTTCGGCAAGGCCGGTGGCAGTGCCCGCGAAGAGGGGATCGAGCACTTGGTCGTAATCGGCCATCAGCGGGCCGATCGCTAGGGTTTGGTGGTCAATGCCCAGGGTTTGGGCCAGGGCCAGCGCGTCGGTTACCGAGTGGTCGGAGCTATACGGGGAGGGCATGAGAATGCCGAGCACGTTGGTCGGGCCAAGGGCTGCCGCTGCGATCGCCGCCACCAGCGCCGAGTCAATGCCGCCACTGAGGCCAATCACCGCCTTAGAAAAGCCGCATTTGTGGGTGTAGTCACGCACTCCCAGCACCAGGGCCGACCAGATTGCCTCGTTTTCGTCGGCGGGCAGGGGGGCAATATCTCCAGGACACAGGTCGTGCTGGATGGGGTCATATTCCACCACCGCCAGCCCAGCCTGGTAAGAGGGTAGACGGGCCACCAATTCACCCTGGCGGTTGAAGGCCGTGCTGGTGCCGTCGAAGATCAGGTCGTCGTTGGCCCCCACCTGGTTGGCGTAGAGAATGGGGCAGCGAAACCGGGTGGCGCTGTGGGCCAGCATCGAGGCCCGCAGCTGCGCCTTGTTGACCGAGTAGGGCGAGGCGGAAAGGTTGATCACCACATCGACGTGGTCGTCGGCTAGGTCGGCGATCGGGTTGCGCGGGTAGCTGCGCCCGCCCCAAAACTCTTCGTCGTTCCATAGGTCTTCGCAGATGGTGACGCCGACCCGCAGGCCCCAGTCACCCAGGGGAATAGTGAAGCTGCTCGGCCCCGACCCGGGGGCAAAATAGCGATGCTCATCGAAGACATCGTAGGTGGGCAATAGCTGCTTGTGAAAGACCTGCTGCACCTTGCCGCCCTGGAGCAGGGCGGTGCTGTTAAACAGGGGCTTTTCGCCGTGGTAGCGGGCCTTGGGGTTGGCGGAGGCATAGCCCACCAGCACGGCGAGGTGGGGGGGCAGCTCGGCAGCCAGAGCGTCGAGCTGGTCAGCCATAGCTTGAATAAAGCTGGGCTGAAGTAGCAGGTCGCGAGGCGGGTAGCCGCACAGCACCAGCTCGGTGGTGACGAGCACCTGGGCCTCCAGGCGATCGGCCTGGCGAGCGGCATCGAGCACCTGCTGAGCGTTGTGGGCCAGGTCGCCAATGGTGGGGTTGAGCTGGGCGATCGCAAATTTCATAGGAATTAATTAATAAAAAAGGATTTCGACCAAAACGCTGGCTGTAATCGTCTTTAGGCTGCCGGCAATTTCGGCTTCAGCTACCGGCAATTGGCGGGGAAATAATCAGGCTTCTGAGGAAATGGACTTTTTGGGGCGACTGCGCTGGGCGGACAGGGTGTTTCGCTCCCAAAAGACGCCATCGGCGTAGCCCTGGATTGTGGGGTCTGCATTGGCTATGGCCAAACGCTTTTCAGCCAAGCAGCAGTAGTCGGAGTTTTGCTCAATGCCTACATACTGCCGCCCTAGCTTTTTGGCGACCACAGCAGTTGTGCCGCTGCCGAGAAAAGGATCGAGCACCACAGCGCCAGGGTTAGAACTGGCCAACAGCAGTTTGGCCACCAGTTTTTCGGGTTTTTGGGTGGGGTGATCGGTGTTTTCAGCCATAGACCAAAAGGGCACGGTAATGTCGGTCCATAGGTTAGACGGATGGGTGAGACGGTAGTTTTTTAAACCTGTGTCGTCCCAGTCTTTGGGTTGCCCGGCCAGGTCTCTGTAGGGAGCGATTACCTGACGTTTGAGCTTTACGGCATCCACGTTAAAAGTGTAGGTTTCGGAGACGGTGCAGAACCAAATATCTTCGCTGGCGTTCTTCCAATTAGCTTGGGCACCGCGTCCTTTTTCGCGCTCCCAGGTGATTCTATTCCTGACGGTAAAGTATTTTTCTAGCACTGGATACATTGCGGTTGAGGTCGCCCAGTCGGCGCAAAAATAGGCGGAAGCGTTGGGTTTGAGAATAGCTTTGAGCTGGGAGATCCAGCTGTCGAGCCAGGCGGTGTAGGTGGGGCGATCGCACTGCCTAAACTTGCTGCCATTGAAATCTTTGGTGAGATTGTAGGGCGGGTCAACAATTAATAGATCCACAAAGCTGTGGGGCAGCAGAGGCAGCACCTCGAATATATCCTGGCAGATTACCCTATCCACAAGTTGCTCCGGGACTGCGCTCTCGGCCAAACGCACCAGCCGCTGGCCAAAGATCTGCCGATCTTGCTCGGTGAGCTGGAGGGTTCTATTTCTACTTGCCCTAGTCTTCGTCATCACTTCGGTTTCTGTTCAGATTTGCGGGGATAGCTGAGCGCGTCTAGGTCAAGTCTGAGGCGATCGATTGCCCCGACATCTGAGCTTATAGTTCGAGTGTTTAACGCTCGCATGCGCTGCTCAACGGAGTGCACCAAACGATTAAACTCAATTGCTTGAATGGTGCCAGGCTGGTTAGAGTCACCCACAAAGCGCTCGGTGGCCAAAACTGTGCAAATCTCCTCTTCCAAATTTACGTAGCCGACATACTGAGTCAAATTAGCCTGATAAATTTCCTCAGCTGACAGTACGGCTGGCAGGTTCAAAAATAAAACGTAGGTACTGCCAAAAAGAATTAGGGGAAACACTAGGCCGGGGTTACTTTTGATCTTTCCTTCCCAAATATCGCCACTAATAAAAATCAGCACAATACTGCCAAAGAGAAGCGCCAGAGAAGCGCCAACAGAACCCGCCTGGTGAGTCGCGTAGAAGGTTCTGGTAATGTCGTAATGCACATAGATTCGATCTTGGATAGCCTGGTCCTGTTCACTTAGCTGGGTAACCTCGCCCATAGAAATTTTTGGTACGCCTAAAATCCTTAGAAGTTTATCCAGCTCATTGAGCCTATTGTCTCGCTCTTTGATTTTTTGCTCAACAGTTACTAAATCTGCTGTCTTCTTTTCCTTTTCCTCTTTCTTTTTCTTTTCTTTTTCCTTTTCCTCTTCCTTTTGCAACTGAGAAGTTGCTTCTGAGGTATTGTTTTGCGATGGAGCAGCGGCGCCCAGGTTCTGAATCTCGTTTTGCAGAGTGTTGCGCTGGGTTTCTAGCACCAGCCTATCGGCACTGATCTCCTGCCTTTGGTTGATGGCGCCGAGGCGAGAGTTTCTCAGGCTCTCCTCGCCATTGGCCGCATCGCTTGAGTTGGAATTGAGCATGCTAGGAAGCATGCCTTGAAAGTGCCTTTGCACACAGCTAAGTTGTGCTTGACCTTGTGCTCGACCATTTTTAATTGCGCCAATCTCCTGTCCTCGATTGAGCCAGTTGCTGGCCTTTAAATAGGAAAACGAAAACGTGAGTGCTGCGATCGCTAGGGTGGCAAACCAAGCGCCGAGAAAAATTTTGCCCGAAAGGTTTTTAGACGCCTCGGAAACAATCGCCGCCAACATAGGTTTTTCGGCTGAATTAGCTGTGGTGGTGGTTTGGTCAGTGCTGACAGGCGAGGCTGGCTCTGTCCCTGGTGTGCCTAAATCGGCAGTTTGGGTATCAACGGGCAGGGGGGCTTGCGGTGGCTCGGTATTAGCGTTGACGGGCGAGGCTGGCTCTGTCCCTGGTGTGCCTGAATCGGTAGGTTGCGGATCAGTGGGTAAGGGGTCTTGCTGTGGCTCGGTCATGGCGGCTCCTAGAAGCATGAATTAAGCTGCTGCCTGCTCTGGGCTGGCCCGACTAGGGGGCGCTGCCGCCAGGGCAAACCTGAGTAGATTGGCTCGAGCCTGAGCTGGGGATCCGGTGCGACTAGATAAACACCTTTCCGTCGGAATCCCCGACTATGCCCGCGCCATGGCCTACTATGCCCGCGCGCTTAAATAAACACCATCGCCTTTTCCTTTAGGGGCTCAAATGCAGCGGCGTCAAACCGATACAGGCTGGCAGGACGTCCGGCACCACGGGAGGTTTTTTTGCCCGTATCCTGCAAAAAACCCAGCTTGAGCAGTCGAGCTCGAAAGTTGGAATAATCCGAAAATCCTTCCCCCAAAACGGTGACGTAGAGCTGGTAGAGATCGCCCAGGGTAAAGACCTCGGGCAGCACGTCGAAGGCGATCGGGCTATATTCCAGCTTGTTGCGCAGCCGCCGGTAGCCGTAGGTAAGAATTTCGTTATGGTCGAAGGCGAGCTGGGGCACCTGGGCCAGTGGATACCAGGCGATGCCGCTGACCCCATCGGCAATCAGTTCGGCATCCTCAAAGCGCACCAGGGCAAAATGGCTGACCGACAAGTAGCGCACATTAAAGGCTTGGGGCGACTCGCGGGGGTCGCGATCGGGGCCGCCGAAGGTATAGAGCTGCTCTAGATAGAGGGTATTGACGCGGATTTTTTCGGCTAACACCCGGTAGGCGGCGGCTTCTAAGGATTCGCCCTGGCGCACCAGGGTGCCAGGCAGGCTCCAGTAGCCCGCGAAGGGCTCGTCGTGGCGCATCACCACCAGCACCATCAGCCGATTTTGCTGGGTATCCACAGAAAAAATCACGTTGTCGACTCCCACTTTGAAGTCGGCCAGGGGCACCGAGCTTAGGGGGTGGTCAGAGGTGCGGTGGAGTTTTGCGGACATGGGTAGAGGTGGTGTTGGGCTATGTAGGACTGCACCGCCGGGGGAATTTCGGGGGCGGTGGCGGCGGGGATGCCGTCGCACTGGCGATAGCGGGACGACGACACATCGATCGCAGGCATCTCGGCCACGGTAACGGTCGTATGTTGGCGCAGATTAGCCAAGTTGGCCTCCGTGAGGTCGTAGCCGGGGCGCGGAATCACCAAAATGTTCGCTGCCGCAAAGATTTCCTGAGCTCGATGCCAAGTGGGTAGCTGCTCCACCAGATCGGCCCCCACCACCAGCGAGAACTCGGCTTGGGGCCAGACCTGCCGCGATCGCTCCAGGGTGATCACCGTGCGCATGTGGCTAAGTTCGGGGTGTACCTGCACCCGCTGGGGCGGCACCGCCAGATCGTCGATCAGCAGCTCCAGCATGCGGAAGCGATCGCCCAGGGGGGTCTGGTGCTCTTTAAATGGATTGTTGGCCGTCCACACCGCCACGTGGTCAAACTGGGTGGCCAACCACGCGAGGATAGATGCGTGGCCCTTGTGGGGTGGGTCGGCACTGGTGCCAAATAGGGCGATGCGAAGCGCCAGAGAATTGGTTGCGGTCATGGGAGCCATCCTCAGGGCTGAGAGGGGGAATGCTGGCGGGTGCGGGCCGCCAGATCCACCAGGGCATCGGACAATGCTACGCCATAGTCAGCCGGTTGCTCTAGCTGGCGCACGGCGGCGGGCAAGCTGGCCACCGAGGCGGCGGTGCGGGCAGCGATCGCATCCAGCGATTCTAGCTCCTGCACGAGCAGCCCCTGCTTCACCACTAGCTCAAGCAGCGGCTTTTCGTCGGGAGCGGCGGTTTCTTCGAGCAGACCGAGGCGATCGCCCACCGCCTGCCCACCCTCATAGCGTCGAAAGATTTGCTTGCGTCCGGGGAGGGTAGTTTTGCCGCTGGCCTCTTTCATCACGGGTGTACCGTCGATATCGACTAGTTTATACACCCCATTCACCGGGTCGCCCGTCACCAGCTTAGTGCCCAGGCCGTAGCCGTCGAGCACCGCTCCAGCCTGCTTGAGGCGAACGATTTCATACTCATCCAGGTCGCCGCTGGCCAAGATTTTGGCGTTGGGCAGATGCGATCGCACCGCCTTTGACAGTTCTACTAAGTCGCCAGAGTCGAGCCGTACGCTGGCGACCTGGGTTTCCCCCCGCTGCACCTGGGCTGCCAGCCGCTTAGCTGCCGCTACCGTGTCGTAGGTGTCAATCAGCAGCGCCGCCCCCGGAAAGTAGCGCTGAAAGGCCGCAAAGGCCTCGTCCTCGTTACCTTCTAACGCCGTAAAGACCATTACAAGGGCGTGGGCCATGGTGCCCGCTGGCTGGCGTCCCAGCGCCACCGCCGCTAGCACGTTCGAGGTTTCGTCAAAGCCCGCTGCTAGGGCTGCCCGCGCTGCCCACAGTGCCCCCTGGGGACTAAAAGCCCGACGGGTGCCAAACTCCAGCAGCCTGGCGTCAGGCCCGGCCACATCCCTCAAACGAGCGGCGCGGGTGGCTACTAGGGTTTGATAGTTAAGCGTGTTGAGCAGGTAGGTTTCGGCAATTTGAGCCTGCCACAGGGGTGCTTCTACCCGCAGCAGCGGCTCGTTGGCGAAGACCGCCGTACCCTCGGGTACAGCCCACACATCCCCAGTAAAGCCCCCTTCGGCTAATCGCTGCCAAAATTCGTCAGGAGCATGGTCGAACAGCCCCGTTTGCCGCAAGGCCTCTAAATGGTGTTCTGAAAACCGCAGATTGTTCAAGTAGTCGATCGCCTGGGTCAGCCCCATGGCAATCAAATAGCTGTAGCCAGGGGGTAGCCGCCGGGTAGATAGCTCAAAACTGGCCCGGCGATCGGCCAAGCCCTCACCCGCATAGCAGCTCACCATGGTGAACTGGTACAGATCCGTCAGCAAACCGTAGTTGTCAGGGGTAGCCAGAAGAGTGGGATAGGGCATTGAGGCAACGGTAATTTTGGTTATTTACACCATAACTAATTCTTTCGAAACTCGCAATAATGTAGAGAGGTAAGGGTGATCACCCTCCGATTTACCCGTGTTTTTGGTGAATTTCACCGATAAAATTCTTTGAAAGGGGACACAATAGCTATGTATTACCCCCTCTGTCTTTAGACGGCTAACGCTTCAATATCTGTCACAGGGATGACGTTTAGCCGAGGCTCTGCCTTCTATCGTCCATCATTACTGGTTTAGAGCAGCCCTGGTTCAGAACACCTGTTAGAACTGGGGCCGCTCCAAAGCCTACGGCCTCTGGTTTGGAGCACCGTCCTTCAAATGTTGGCCCTGGAGTACCGCTATGCACATTGGGCTGTCACAGCCTGCACCCAACCATCACTAACAAGTAAGTACACACCCCATCTGGGACATCACCGGGAGGATAGCGATGAATCTGACCCACACTCTGGAACTTTTTGAAACTCCTAAAACCGCGCGGGTAGAGCGCCCCATTACCGCCCAATCACAGGGACGGGTCTACTACGAAGGTACCTACTGGCCCGCCAGAGTCTATGAAGGCGTCATTGACGCCGGTATTGCCCTAGCTCCCTCAAGCTGGGTGACGGTGGTGGGCCGCTATGGGCTCACCCTGCTGATCGTGCCACCGCTGGGGCCAACCTACGCCTAAGAACGGGGAATTGCTGGGGTAGAACGTCTTTGGCTAGATTGGGGCGATCGCTCCAGCAACCCGGCGTTTTCTGTGAAAATCTCCAGGGAATAGGTAAAAACCACTATGATTAAGGTAGTTTTGCCTATTCCTTCTGCCACCACCGTCGACCTATGGATAGCCTGGCCCAAAGCCTTCTTTGGCTCCTCTGGGAAACGCACCCAGATGTTGATCCTGTCCAAGCGGGTTCTGTCTCTACCTTGCCGTTAGCGCTTAGGCAGGGCAAAGGAGCACAGGTAGCGTCAGTGAGCAGCATGCCCTTGAGGAGCTGGTCACTGGCTGCGGTGGGGGCGGTCGCTTTAGGTAGCGGCCTAGGAACACCGGCCTTGGCCAATGGGCACCTCTGGGGCAGCACCGTCTACGTCAACACTCCCGAGGGGTACGCCCTCAACGCGCGCTGGGGACCAGGCACTAACACTGGCGTCTATCGTCGTGTGCGCCGAGGCAGTGCCCTGCAACTGTCTGGAGTGCGCCGCAATGGTTGGGTGCAGCTAGTCGATGCCACCTGGGTCGCAGGCAACTTGGTCAGCCGGTCTCCTGTTCCTGGATCTGGTGCCACTCCCCCCGGCAACGCAGAGAACCTGGCCACGGTAGTCACTCCGCAGAACTTTGCCCTCAACATTCGCTCTGGCCCTGGTCGCAACTTTCCGGTGGTGGGGCAGTTTGTTAACGGCAGTCGTATTGCGTTAACGGGTCGATTTAGCGTTGGCTGGGCGCAGCTCACCAACGGCAACTGGGTAGATAGTGGCCACATTCAATACAGTGGCCCTATTCAGGGCGGCAACCAGCCTAACCCCACCAACCCTAACCCCGGTCCAACCCCCAATGCCGACGTGTTGGAATTACAGCGGCTGCTGCGCCAGGCCGGCTTCTTACCGTCCAATTTTATTGCCTCTGGCATCTACGACCAGACGACTCAAAATGCTGTGCGTGAGTTTCAACGGGTGAATGGACTACCGGTCACCGGCGTCGTAGATGCGGCAACCTGGCAGGCCCTTTACCGGGCTACTGAGCTACCAACGCCGCTGCCTTCCCCTAAACCCGACCCTAGCCCCGACCCCACGAACCCACCGCCTAGTGGCACTAGTCAGCGGCGGGTGGTCACCGATGGCGACTCAACCTCCGTGTATGACGGCCCAGGCACTGAGTTTGGCCTCGTCAGAACCGTACCCAATGGCTCGATTGTGACTATCACCGGGCGCACCTCTGGCAATTGGTCAGAACTGCTCGATGGCGGCTGGATCTTCTCCGCCTGGCTAGATCCGATTTAGGATAACGGGCTATTGCTTAGCAGTACGTCAAGATGAAAGTCATCTAACCAATGGAATAGATCAAGCTATAGGAGTTTTTCTATGGTTTCTAAAAGTTTATTCCTAGCGGCTATGAAGAGCGTCAACCCCAACTGCTGCAAGGGTTTGAGTAGATCTAAAACTCTTTGCAGAAATTTCTGGCTGGGCGCAACATCTTGTGACTTAGTGACATTATGTGTATAACAATACTTAAGCAAAACTATTGAGTAGTCCACGAACCGTGCCGGATGCCTCAGTAGAAGCCCTGAAAGGTTAGTCAATGCGTCGGTTTACCGGTCTTGGCGAATCCTTACACCGGTCACTGGCGTTTCGAGGAGCTTAACCTTGTTTAACGACACTAAGTCATCTTCTACTCTTCGGACCTCTGTCCAAGACGCTGCCTTTTGGGTGCTGCAAATTGTTGATATTCGTCTGGCCTTGGTGATAGGTCTAGCGGCTTTTATGCTAGCTGTTGGGTTTGACTCCTCGGGCAACAAGGCTGAGGCCGCTGACCTAATGACAGGCCCATCGTTAGTGCCCGTCTCCGTAAGCGTGGCTGCTGCACCCAGCTATGGCTTTGAAGAGCAGCCCATAGTTAGAAACGCTCAGCTCGCTACTGCCCGTCGTCTGCGTCACGGCAGTTTGACCAGCGCAATCATCACCAGCAATCGCCTAACGGATTCCCACTTCTTCATTGACCTGCCCTCAGAGCATGAGTAGATAACCTGTTGCCGTAATACACAGGGACTCATGACAACCAAATATACTGACTGCGCTGAGGGCTAAAATGTTATGTTGGCCCCCAGCGTTGCTTAGTTTAAGCATCTTCTGGCACGGCCTTTGCTACCTGGTTCGTTTGTTTGCTTTGATTCTCTTCACGTCGGCACATTCCTATGACCTCCTCCATTCGTTTTCTCATGTGCGCCCCTCACCACTACGAGGTGGATTACGTCATCAACCCCTGGATGGAGGGCAACATTCACCGCTCGTCGCTTGAAGCCGCCCAAGAGCAGTGGCAAAGCCTCTACCAAGTTATTAGCGATCGCGCTGATGTCAATTTGGTCAAACCTCAGCAGGGCTGGCCAGATATGGTGTTTACCGCCAACGCAGGGCTGATCTTGGGCAACCAGGTAGTGCTGAGCCGCTTTCTGCACCCCGAGCGTCAGGGTGAGGAGCCCTTCTTTAAAGAATGGTTTGAGGCTCAGGGTCACCAGGTGTTTACCCTGCCCCCGGAACTGCCCTTTGAAGGTGCAGGCGATGCCCTGCTCGATCGCGAGGGGCGCTGGCTGTGGGCGGGCTATGGCTTTCGCACCGAGCTAGACTCCCACGGGCTGGTGGCCGAGTGGCTCAACATCGAAGTGCTGTCGCTACACCTGATGGACGAGCGCTTCTACCATTTAGACACTTGCTTTTGTCCGTTGACTGGTGGCTATTTGCTCTACTACCCCGCCGCCTTTGACGCATACTCTAACCGGCTGATCGAGCTACGGGTGCCCCCCGAAAAGCGCATCGCCATCGACGAACCCGACGCCATCAACTTCGCTTGTAACTCGGTGAACATCGATCGCACCGTGATCATGAACAAGGCCAGCGATGAGCTGAAGGCGCAACTGGCCGACGCGGGCTTTGAGGTGGTAGAAACGCCCCTAACCGAGTTTCTCAAGGCCGGTGGTGCCGCTAAGTGCCTTACCCTACGAGTCACCGAGCCCCTGCACCCCGAGCCCGCTGGCGAGAAGGGCATCATCGCTCGCACCGTCACCATAACTGGCCACTTGCTCGATTCCGGTCTGGTTAGCCGGGCGCTGGATTTAGTGATGGAGGGCGGCGGCAGCTTCCAAGTGCTGAATTTTGATCTGGGCGAGCAGCGCCAGAGCACCTCATCCGCAGAAATTCGCGTCTCGGCCCCCGATCGCGAGGTGATGGACGAGATCATGGCCCAGCTGATCGATCTGGGTGCGGTGGCTCTGCCTGAAGAACAGCAGGATGCCCATCTGGTGACCATTACCCAAGCCGGGGTTGCCCCTGACGACTTCTACAGTTCCACCATTTACCCCACTGAGGTGCGGGTGCGGGGGCAGTGGGTGCGGGTGCAGGGTCAGCGCATGGATGGCGTGATCGTGGTGTCGGAGACTGAACCGGTGGCCAGCTGCAAGCTGCTGCGCGACCTGGCGGTGGGCGATCAGGTAATTGTCGGCTACGACGGCATTCGCAGCGTGCGCAGCACCAAGGACCGCAGCCGCGCCGCTGCTATCACCGAAGAATTTAGCTTTATGGGCTCGGGGGTCTCTAGCGAGCGCCGCGTGGAGCTGATTGTTGAACAGGTAGCTTGGGATCTGCGTCGCCTGCGCGACCAGGGCGGCAAGGTGGCTGTAGTGGCTGGCCCGGTGGTGATTCACACTGGCGGCGGCGACCATCTGGGGCGGTTAATTCGCGAGGGCTATGTGCAGGCGCTGCTGGGGGGCAATGCGATCGCCGTCCACGATATTGAGCAGGCCATGCTCGGCACCTCTCTGGGTGTTGATATGAAGCAGGGCACTTCAGTACGCGGCGGCCACCGTCACCACCTGCGAGCGATCAACAGCATTCGCCGCTGCGGCAGCATTGCCAACGCCGTCGAGCAGGGCGTGCTGACTCGCGGCGTGCTCTACGAGTGCGTCAAGCACGATGTGCCCTTCTCTCTAGCCGGTTCCATTCGCGACGACGGCCCTCTGCCTGACACTAAGATGAACCTGCTTGAAGCTCAGGCTGAGTACGCTCGTCTGATCGAAGGCTGTGACCTGATTCTGATGCTCTCGACGATGCTGCATGCGATCGGCGTCGGCAACATGACCCCTTCGGGCGTGAAAATGGTCTGCGTTGATATCAACCCCGCCGTGGTGACGAAATTAGCCGATCGCGGCTCACTGGAATCCACAGGAGTGGTGACCGATGTGGGCCTGTTCCTCAGTCTGCTGGTGAAGCAACTTGATAAGCTCACCCAGCGCCATGTGATGGCTTAGCCGTAGAGGGCTACATAATCAGCGTCCTGAGTCTATTTCGACATTAGGACGCTGATTTTTTCTAAATTAAATGGTTTAGTCATCAATCCATCTTGGATTACCTAACGCTCCGTAGTTAGCCTCACAGGTTGTTTTGTAAATCTCTAGAGTCATTTGGAGAATTAATCGCTCTGAATCACTGATTGAAGCATCTTCTTTTACCAATCTATCGCTCAACTCTGTCCTCAGCTCCCCCGCGTACATTGCTGTTAAAGCAATAGCATCGTTCTCTTGCCGGTGAGTAAGATACTTTCCAGCCTTTGTGAAAAGTTGTTCGTTAGTAACAAAATCAAGCGTTCTATATAAAGATTCGGCTTGTAAAAAAAGGCTTCGTACAGCTTGATAAGCAACACCTTTCTGACCCTCTAAGCTAATTTTCTCTTTTACGGCTTCATGAAATTGGCTGGTGTTCGGCCTCATTGTTTTGGGATTGAAGTATTTCATCTTTGCTTCTCCTGGAGCAAAAAATTGTGTTGACGATTCCGAACTAATTAGCTACTGTAGCGAAGAAAAATCTAATGCTTAAGAAATCTTCGAGTTGACTTTTTAAGGACTCGAAAATACGTTCCAAACAGCACCAGTGACAGCGCCAGATAACTCAACGCATAGGTAACACTGAGCGAAATCAAGATCAAAAAAGGTATGAAAGTTGTCGCTAGAGCAAAAACCGAAAGAAAGGCGGCGAAAGTAGATCTATAACTCTGTAGAAGTTTTGCTTCTTTTTCAAGGTTAAGACCAAAAACCCCTGACCCTTCGATCACACTTAGTTCTTTTCTGATTTCTTCTTCGTAGCTCTGAAGATTGTCTGCAAAAAAGATAATAAAAGATTGCTTGATCAGATTCCAGAACCCTATGATTGCAATGATCAGCAGCAGGCTAAGAAAGCCCAAAAATAGCAACCCGCTAGCATCAATCTCAGGTTTTGCTAGCGAGACAAAATCGACGATGGGTTTCCAAAGAGCGATGGTGGCTCCAATCACTCCCATCAGCTTGAGATCTTCAAAGGCGCTTTGGATATAGTTTTCTGCCTGCTGGCTTAACCTCACATACTCTTTGTAGAGATAGTCCAATCGTTGTTCAGGTTCCATGGGCGTGCTTAGAGCAATAGTTAGTCGACTATGTTCAATATTGCCCACCAACCGGTCTATCAATCTGCAAACCAAAGATTAGTCGCCAACAAACCTACCGCTTTTAGAGAGGCACGAGTCGATGAACAACTTTGAAAAGCTTAACCACTCACTAGGGCTTCGACAAACTCATAGCTAGAGAAAGGTCGCAGGTCTTCGATGCCTTCCCCCGCACCGATAAAGCGGATGGGTAGCCCCAACTGCTCGACTACCGCCAGGGCGACGCCGCCTTTCGCGGTGCCGTCGAGCTTGGTGAGCACTACACCACTAAGGTTGGCGGCTTCGGCAAAGACTTCTGCTTGGCGCAGACCGTTTTGGCCCAGGGTAGCATCAAGCACCAGCAGGGCTTCGACATGGGCATCAGGAGCTTTTTTATCGACGATGCGGCGAATTTTTGCCAGTTCGTCCATCAGGTTCTTTTTGTTTTGCAGGCGTCCGGCGGTGTCGACCAGCAGCAGCTCAATGTTGCGAGACTGGGAGGCGGCGATCGCGTCATACACCACCGCTGCCGGGTCAGTGTTCTGCCCTGGGTTGGCGATTACCTCCACATCGCTGCGGGCACCCCAGGTTTTGACCTGCTCGACAGCGGCGGCACGGAAGGTATCGGCGGCGGCAATCAGCGTGTTGTAGCCCGACTTTTTGGCGATGTGGGCTAGCTTGCCGATAGTGGTGGTTTTGCCTGCGCCGTTGACCCCGGTCATCAACCAGATGTTGAAGCTGCCCTTCTCGGGGGTAAACGCCAGGTTGTGGGAGTTGGCCAAGGGCGCATTGAGCATATCCCGCAGAATCGATTTGAGGTAGGCGATCGCCTGATCGGGCGGCAGCACCTCCTGGCGCATGCGAGCTTGCAGCGCCTCAATCACTTTGTCGGTGGCGGCAACCCCTACATCGGCCTGCAGTAGCAGGGCCTCAATTTCCGTCACTGCGTCGTCGTTGAGCGGCCCCTGGCCGACGATCGCCTTAAGCTGGTTGACTAAGCCGAGGCGAGTTTTGTTGAGCCCCTGGCGCAGCTTGTTGAGCCAGGTAATCTCTTCGGCAGAGATGTCGTCGGGCCGTCGTCCTTGAGCAGCGAGGACTTCCGCCGACCAGAGAAAGGCTTCGTCTAAATCAATATCGGGTAGAACGGGAGCGGGGGGCGCAGCAACAGCGGCCATGGGTGCAGGCTCGGGCTCGGGTTCTGCGATCGCCGTTGCCTCCAGCTGAGCTAAACGCTGCAGGCGCTCTTCCTCCGCTTGTGCCCAAAAGGGGCGAGGCGCAACGGGTTCCGGCTCGGCTGCTGGCTCTACCGCTGCTGGTTCCACGGTGGGGACTTCAGCTTCAGCAGCGGGTTCGACGACAGAGGCTTCTACGGTAGATTCGACGGTTTCTAAGGATTCTGAAATGGCTGAATCTGGCTCAGCTGCCGATGTTTCCGCTGGTTCTGCAATCTCAGTCTCAACGGCTGACTCACCAGCCACAGACTCTTCAACGGCTTCAGCCTCAGTCTCTGTCACTGCAGCGACAGTCTCCTCCACCGCTTCAACAGGCGCTGCCTCGGCAGCTGAATCGTCAGTCTTAGTCTCAGCCTGCTGTTTTTGAATGTTTTGGTAGGCGGCCTTGGCCCACTTCAGATAGTCTTCTGATGAGAGTTGCGGGGTAGCCGGGGTGGGTGCCTGAGAGGGTTCTGGGGCTTTAGCTTCAGCCTGTTTAGCATCAGCATCGGCGCTGTTAGACTTATCAAAACTGCGCTGAAACCAATTGAACCCAGCCATATCAGAGCTACCTTGGACGTTGTTATTGTTGTTAATAGTATCGTTCTCAGGGCAAAGCACGGGTACGTTCATCCACACCCGAGCAGAGCTTGAGACCCCTTAGCAGAATGGATGGAACCAAGCTCCGCCCAGCTCAACCCGCCGCTAGCCTCCTAACCCATCCACTCCCTACACCACGGGACTATCGGTCTCTACTTCCACCTCACCCTCATCCCCTCGGCTCACCACTCGGCGCAGCACGCCATTGATAAAGCGGTAGCCGTCGTCGTCGCTGTAGCGCTTGGCTAGCTCCACCGCTTCGTTGATGGCGACTCGGTCTGGGGTGCCCAGGTAGTTCATTTCGACTACGGCCAGACGCAAAATGTCGCGATCGATGCGGGGCAGACGCTTGAGGTTCCAAGCTACCATCGCTTCATCGAGAACGCTGTCGACCTGGCTCTGGTACTTAGCGGTGTTAGTGAGCAGTTCTAGGGCAAAGGCTTCGATCTCAGACTGGTTGCTGAGGCGAATGAACTCGGGCAGCTCTACCGCGTGGGCCAGCCGATTGATGGCGGTTTGGGTGAGGGCGATCGCCTCTTCAACCATGGCCCGGCCCTTCTCCACATCGCTAGCGCGGGTGCCGCTGTCGACCAGGTGCTGGTTGCCCCGCTTCAGCTCATCAGCGGCGGTTTCGAGGGCGTCTTTGGCCTCGGCAGTCAGGGTTTGAATGGCCGCCAGCAGCAGTTTTTCAAAGTCTGGGGGCGCTAGTCTGCCGGGCTTGTCAGAAAGCTGGCTGAGGCCCAGTAGGGCCAACTCGCGGGCCATACGGCGAGCTTGCATAGTCATGTCTCCCAGGAGCGGCGGTGCAGGATCTTCCCAAGGCAAAACTGACCCGGCGAAGTTTTACGCACACCGACGGTCAACCTCACCCCAGGGCTAGAACCAGGCTATATCTTAGCAATCTTCGTCTACCGGCAAGACGGAAAGTTGCTGGGGATATTCGGCCAAGTCGGGGGCAAGTTGAGAAACGCCTAGATCTAGAGCAATGGGGCCGTTAGCTTGACCTTCATTGGCTATAGATACTATGCGATCGGGTGGAACCGCCGCCGCCAGGTTGGGCCCGACAATACCACCCGAGAGAATTAGCTTGAAAGCGTCTTCAATGGATATCGACAGGTTGACGACGTCGCTTTCGGGCACGATCGCATACCAGCCACTGGTCGGGTTAGGGGTCGTGGGCACAAAAATACTCAGCATCTTGGGGGTTGCTGAAGCTGTAGCCGTCATGGCTCCGGTGACAAAGGCAACTGCCCAAATACCCCGACGGGGATACTCCACTAATACTGCGCGCCGAAACCGCGTACTAGAGTCTTGAAAAACAGTTTGCAGCAGCTGTTGCAGCGTTTTGTACACCGACCCCGCTAGGGGAATTGACTGCACCACTTTTTCGCCCACATCTAGCAGCCAGCGACCGGCGATGTTGCGGGCCATCAGGCCAATAATCAAAATAGCCAGCAGGGGCACCGATAGGCCAATCAGCAGGTTGATCAGGTCGACCAGAAAAGGGTTGAGACCATCAAAGGGGGTCAGCTGCTTGGGAAATCGGGTGAGCAACCGCACCACCCAGGCCGAAATGGTGATCGCTAACCAGATGGTAGTTGCCAGGGGAATAACCACCACCAGTCCGGCAATTAGATCGTTCTTGAGGTCTTGCTTGATCTTTTGCAGCACAGGGAGCTCAGGGTGATCAGGGCTGGAGAGAGGAGGCTTGTTCAGAGTAGGCGAACCGTTTAAGTCCATAATCCCAAAATACTAGCTAGGGATGGCTGAAGCTGAGCAGGCGAAACAATAAACTGAGCTAGCCTGAAACGAACTTATTTAAGTATGGGCAGTCGGCTAGTCTGATCGGCAACGACCTTTAGAAGTATTGTAAACATTTGTATAGAGAACCGGGCAAAAAGACTGCCCGATTGGCTCAAGTCTGGCTTTTATGTTCTTCTATCCTAAAGCAAATCAGTAGCGTGGCTAACAGAATGGCCTGAGGGGCAGGGCCTGAGGTTTGGGATTGTTGGATACGGGTATAAATCAAAAGCCGTTTCTCGTAAGGGCAATCGGCCGTTCGTCCCTAACCCAGTTCAGGCTACCCTTTAGCAACGCCAAATTTAACCACTGGCCTGAAGACCCGCTCAATGTCTTGCCTAGGCCAACCCCAGCATGTGGCGGGCCAGGGTGAGGTAGAGCAGCACCCCCAGCACATCGACAATGGTGGTAATAAACGGAGCCGACATCAGGGCTGGGTCAAATTTCAGGGCATCAAACAGCAAAGGCAACGCACCTCCAGCCGTAGAGGCCAAAATAGAAATGGCTACCAAGCTGATGCCTACAGTTACAGCCACGGGCAGGTTGCCCTGGAGCACGTAGGCCCAGACGGTAACTACCGCCCCTAGCATTAGGCCTAGCACGGTACCGGCGATCGCTTCTCGCCGAATCACTGAGAGGGCCTGCTTAGTGCTAATTTCTTCGGTGTTGAGGCCGCGAATCACCACCGTAGACGACTGTGCTCCCACGTTGCCGCCGCTGCCAATCAGTAGGGGAATAAAGGCCGCTAGGGCCACTACCTGCTGCAAAATATCTTCCTGGCTGCGAATGACGGCGGTGGTAACGGTATTGGTAATCAGCAGCACCGAAAGCCACACCACCCGCTTGCGGGCCACATCAAACAGGTTTGACTGAAAATAGCTGTCACCGCCGCTTTGGACGCCGCCTAGAGCGTAGATGTCTTCGGTAGTTTCGGCCTCAATTACGTCGATTAGGTCATCGACGGTGATGATGCCCACCAGACGCTCTTCGGTATCGACCACGGGCACCGCCAAAAAGTCGTAGCGCTGCACCAGGCGGGCAACGTCTTCTTGGTCGGCGTCGGTGCGTACCGAGATCACATCGCGGGTCATCAGGTCGCCGATGGTTTGCTCAGGCTGGCCGGTGACCAGGTGCCGCAGCGAGAGAATGCCGGTCATGCGGCGGGCGGCATCGGTGACGAATAGGTAGTAGATGGTTTCGCTGACGAAAGCGCGGCTGCGGATGTAGTCTAACGCCCGTAAAACTGTCCAGCCTTCCTTGAGGGCCACGTATTCTGGGGTCATAATCCGCCCAGCGGTACCGGCTTCATAACCCAAGAGCTGAGCGGTGGCTTCGCGCTCCTGGGGGCTGAGCTGAGACAGCAGACTGCGCACAAACTTGGCGGGCAACTCGTCGAAGAGCCTGGCCCGGTCATCGGGTGACATTTTGTCGACAATGTCGAGCACATCCTGGCGCTTGAAATCTTCGATCAGTGCCTGCTGCACACTGGTGTCAAGGTTTTCGTAGACCTCGATCGCCTCACCTTTGCCCAGTAGCCGAAAGGCGATCGCCTGCATGGCCTCGGGTAGGTCTTCAATGGCTTCGGCAATATCCGCAGGTCGCACCGGCACCAGCAGCGCTTTGGCCCCTGGCAAATTGCCCTGCTCTAGCAGCACTTGTAGCTGCGATCGCACCAGCTCTTGCAGCTCCCTGCGGTCTATGGCGAGGGTACTTGGTGTGTTTTGCGTTTCACTCAACGCCTGTCCCCAGCTACAACATTGCCTCTAGTCTAGTGGCCTCTGGTCTCGCAGAGAAGTCAAACCGTTAGGATTATTCTCTTAACCCCAGCAAAGACAAATTTTAGGGCTGCAACTGGCCCAATTCGGCCGCCTCAGATAGTCTCAGCAGCCATTGAGATTTAGCCGCAGCCAGATTTTGTCAAGGGCATAATAGGGAAGCATAGGCCATCTTAAATCGTACCTCTGCCATGGAACCTACCCAGGCTACTAGCGCCATCATCGACGGTCGCTATCGAATTTTGCACCGCCTGGGTCAGGGCAGCAGCGGCACAACCTACGCCGCCGAACGGTTGGCCACAGGTCAGACCATCGCCCTCAAAGAACTTTCCCTGCGCGGCCTGCAAGATTGGAAGAAGATTGAGCTGTTCGAGCGCGAGGCCCACATTCTCAAAACCCTCAATCACCCCGCGATCCCTCAATACATCGACTTTTTTCAGGTTGATACTCCTGACAACCGCTGGTTTTATCTGGCCCAAGACCTGGCCGAGGGCACCTCTCTGGCCGACTGGATTGAGGCGGGCGGCTGGGTCGATGAAGCCGAGGCCCGCCGCATCGCTATCGCCGTTTTAGACGTGCTGATCTATCTGCATGGTCTCAACCCACCCGTTATTCACCGCGACCTAAAGCCGCAGAACATCATTCGTCGCGACGACGGCCACATTTACCTAGTCGACTTTGGCGCAGTGCAGACGGTTTATCGCGATAGCCTCCGTCAGGGCAGTACGGTGGTCGGCACCTACGGCTATATGGCCCCCGAGCAGTTTCGCGGTCAGGCCGTGCCCGCCACCGATCTCTATAGCTTAGGGGCAACGCTGCTGTTCTTGCTTACCCACCAGTCGCCCGCCGATCTGCCCCAGGAGCGGCTGCGCATCAACTTTCGCCCCTACGTGGCGGTGTCTGCCGCGTTTGCCAACTGGCTCGACCAGCTGCTTGACCCCTTAGTCGAAGACCGCTTTGCTTCGGCACAAGTGGCCCTCGCGGCCCTGACTCAGCCCGCCCCACCCGCCTCACCCGCTCTGCGCCGGTTGGCCCCGCGCCCCCCAGTGGGCACCCGCGTGCAGGTACAAACGTCGCCAACTGAGCTGTCTATCTATATTCCACCGCCGGGTCTGCGGGGTGAAACCGCAGGCATTGGCCTATTTGGTCTGTTTTGGAACGGTTTTGTGCTGGTCTGGACAATTGGGGCCGTTACCGGCGGCGGGTCGCTGCTGTTTGGCCTAATTGCTATTCCCTTTTGGGTGGCCGGCTTTAGCATGATTAGCGGCGTGGTCAATGCCCTGTTAGCCCACGTGCATCTGCGCATCGATCGCCAGCAATTTTCTCTCACCCGCCGCATGCTGGGTCGCACCCGCCGAATTGAAGGCTATACCGCCGACCTAGCGAAGGTAGAATTGCAAACCGCCTACACCCAAAACGATCGCCCCGTGCATACGATCGCCCTGCTGGAAGGCATCAACCAGCACAAGTTTGGCACTCCCCTGCAAACAGTCGAAAAAGTCTGGCTGGTGGACGAAATCGAGGCATTTATCAGGTCGTCTAAGGGCGATCGTTAAAGTTTTCTATCGTATTCAATTCCTCAGCATTAAGGAGTAAGCTTTCAGGGACGCACAGAATTTCTTGAGATACGCAGATTGCTTATTCATTGGGAATGGAGTCTTTCACGAATTTGGTCAATCCTTTCCTTCAATTGTTTATTGCCCCAATCGATCTCAATTCTATAAGACTTATCATGATTTGCAACATATAATTTCTCATGCTCTGCAAGCGGATTGAAACACTCTTCTAAATCTTGAGAAATAAGCGCGAACAATTCGCCTGATTCTGTAACGACAAACTCTAATTCACTAGAAGGCATACGTAATGGATCAGAGCTTGAGAAAGATGTTTTCAACCGAATCATCATTAAATTTGCTGTAACTAAGGAGCCATAGTTCTTTTTGTCGAACGTGGAATTCTTAAAAATTTTGTGCACGGTCAAGATAGAAGAGCCCCAGTATGATTTGCAAAAGAAATGAAAATCTTGCATGGATGCAAGATTTAGCGCTGACGACAAAGCGACAAACTCCCTCTCCTCAAGCTTGCCGACAATGTAGCAAGAGAAGATTTTTGCAAATAAATCGGATTTTGTGAAATCATCAAATTTATCAATTTTTAGAAAAATTGAATTATAAAGATTGTCTCTTTTGGCTTGGTCTTTTTTTATCTCCTTTGAAAACAACAATCTCTCTTCTTGGGTGGTTTTATTGTTGACTGTTTTAATAAATCTTTCAGCTTTTTTCAGGAAAATAATATCGGGAATAGATCTTGCTGCCTTAGCAATCTTCCAAAGCATTCCTGCCATAGGTATCTCTTGAAAAAGTTCGCTTTCTGTTAGAAGATCAATTGCGGTATCAATGCTGTCAGCACCAAGCTCAATTAGATTTTCTTTGGCTTCGTCATTCGCACTCATCTCACTTTGCTCTCTAACATTTGTTTTGTCATAAAATATTTAAATTTGATTAGAAGAAAAAATGCATTAATCCAATTTTTTGGCGTAATATTCTGCTTTTGAACATTTAAAGGTAAGTCGAATTAAAAAATATGTTGATAGTGCTATTCCCTGATAAGGTAATGGTAAATATCCCGAATTAGCTACTATCTCAAGGTGTACTATGACACCAGAAGAGCGTGCTGACGGGAATGGTTCGACGCGCACTTGTATGCATAATACACTCTGTCAATAGGTGGGATGACTTGCTTGAGACTTTCACTTTATTCTCTTGCAAGAGAGCATAGCAAGATTGCTCATTTGACGCCTGCTCATATCAAAAAGTAACTCGTGAGATAAGATTTGACTTCGCAAGAAAATGATCGCATTTCCCTAATTACCGGCCCGGCGCGATCGGGCAAAAGCGAATGGGCCGAATCCCTGGCCGCAAACTCTGGCCAATCGGTGATTTACATCGCCACCTCTAACGTTGACCCAGCGGATTTGGACTGGCAAAAGCGGGTAGAATTGCACCGCGATCGCCGTCCCGCCCACTGGCAGCTGCAAGAAGTGCCCGTCGCTTTACCCGAAGCTATCCTGGCCGCCACCGCCCAGGACTGCCTGCTGATCGAATCCCTCGGCACCTGGCTGGCCAATCTGCTAGAGCAAGACGACGCCACCTGGCAGGCCACTATAAATTCACTGGTCGAAAGCCTGCGGCAAACTCCCAGCACCGTGGTTCTAGTTTCCGAAGAAACCGGCTGGGGCGTGGTGCCCGCCTACCCAATCGGGCGGCTGTTTCGCGATCGCCTCGGCACCCTCACCCGCCGGGTCGGCACCGTCGCTGACGCAGTGTACCTAGTTATCGCTGGCTATGCGGTCGATGTGAAGGCGCTGGGTAGGGGGGTGGGAGAGTAGGAGAGTGGGAGGGTAGGGGGTGGGAGGGCAAGGCCGATTCGTTTACCCATCACCCCATTACCCCATCACTCCCCTACACCCCTACACCTCAATCCCCTCCATCTCATACCCCTTCCAATCGCCGTCGTACTTCTCGGCCACCAAAGGGGTGACCGTCAACTTGGGTGGGGTTCCCGCAGCTACATTGACCCGCAGTCCTGAGTAGGGGCGCTTAAGGCGACTGCGGCTACCACCGCGGCCCAGGTAGAGGTGAGATTTGGCCACGGCGCGGGTGCCGTTGTTATCGTCTTCCGTTAGCTCAGGGCCTTCTTTTCGCTGGCGACGTAGGCTGTAGCCGCTGCCGCCGCAGATCACCCAGGGAATGTTGGCATCGCCGTGACCGGTGTCGCCCGTGCGCACGTAGTCGAGGCAGTGAGCATGGCCATTGAGCACCAGATCGACCAGGGGGCGGTCTTTGGAAATGTCGGCCACTTCGGCGGCGACGGCATCGAGCACTTGGCGAATGTGATGGCGCACCGCTAGGGTTTGCCCCTGGTCCCACTTGGTGGCCTCGGTGACGTAGGGCGGGTGGTGAAAGAACAGCACGCGCCCGCGCACCGCTGGGTTTTGCCAGGAGGCAATTAGGCGATCGCGCAGCCAGTAAAGCTGTTCCGTATCCACCGTTTGCAGGCGAGAGCTGTTGAGCTGCTTGGTGATGTCGTTGATCTGCTCATCGATCGCTTCAATGCGCTCCGTGCGTTCTTCTTGCTCGTCTTCATCGGTGGGAGTCAGCGCCCCAATGCCCGCCTGCCGCAGGAGTTCATCTTTCTTGGCTTCGAGTAGCTGACATTGCTGCTGCAACTCCTTACGACCGGCTTCGCCATTGGCCATAGGCAACGGCTGGTTGAAGGTGTTGGAATCGAGGGCAAAAAAGTCGATGCCGCCGTAGCGAAAGGTGTAGTAGCGGTTGGGCAACCGGGTAAATTCGCCAGGGCGGTAGGTCAGCGCCCGCGCGTCGTCGAGCTTGCTGCTGTAGTGGGTATCTAAATGCGCCCCCAGCCCAGTCTCAGGCACCGCCTTTAGATAGTCTAAGAAGGCTCTGGCATAGGCGTCTCCCCGGTTAGAGCCGCGCCAGCTCACATCTAGATCGAGGTAAGAGCGCAGGGCATAGCGCAGCGGCCCGCTAATGCCCGACAGCAGCCCTACCACACTACGCAGATCGTAATAGTCGTGGTTGCCCAGGACAGGAAGAATTGGCCGCTTAAACACCATGCGATCGTAGGCAATCTTGCGGTAGTCATCGCCCCCCATCAGCCACTCCTGGTAGGGCTTGATGAAGTTTGAGCGATACTGATCGCGCGACCCCACCAGATACACCACATCGCCGGTGTGCAGTGTGAACCGGGCCGAGTCAAGGTGTTTCAACAGTTGCTCGGCCACCTGCCGCTGGGGGCTGCCGCTGCGGTGCCGCCCGGTGCCGCTGTCGCCCACCACTAAAAACGAGAATGTTTCGTCCTCGGCGCTCGGCTCGTCAATCACCAGGCTGGTTTGGTCAATGCCTCGCTCGGCAATCTGGCGGTGCTGCCACCGCACTCGCTGCTGCATCCGCTCAATTTTGGTTTCGATGGAAGGCTCAGTGACCAGTTTTGGAGGCATGGTGCTTTGGTGCGGTGGGTGGGCGGTGTGTAGAATAACCCCGTAGCTTGAATCTCGCTAGACCAGCGAAACAGCAGCCACTATGGGCCTTTATAACGACAGAATTCTGCCTTACCTGATCGAGCTTTCCATGGCCGATTCTATCCTGGGTTCTTATCGGCGGGATGTATTGGCCGATGTGAGTGGCGACGTGCTCGAAATTGGCTTTGGCACGGGGTTAAATTTGCCATACTACCCCGACCAGGTGCGCCAGATCGTCACCGTGGATCCTAACCCTGGGGTGCATCGTTTGGCCCAACAGCGCATCAATGCCTCACCTATCACGGTAGACCATCGCATGCTCAGCGGCGAAGCACTACCGATGGCTGACCACAGCTTTGACAGCGTCGTCAGCACTTTCACCCTGTGCAGCATTCCCAAAATTGAGCAGGCGCTGGCCGAAATCTATCGGGTGCTGAAGCCCGGTGGTCGCTTCTTTTTTGTCGAGCACGGCCTCAGTGATGAACCCTCGATTCAAGCCTGGCAGCATCGCCTGACGCCGCTGCAAAAGCGCATTGCCGGCGGATGTCACTTTGACCGCGACATGGGTCAGCTGATCGAGCAGCAGTTTGACCAGGTTGAACTAGAAGCCGCCTACGCCAAGCAGGTGCCCAAGGTAGCTGGATATTTCTATCGAGGTGTGGCGATTAAGCAGTAGCGATCGCGGCTACTGAGTATTCCTGGCACTATGCCATTAGTCGTAGGTACCGTTAGGCTAATAAGCACACCCAGCCATCAGTACCCTCAGCCCATTCCCAACTGCACCCGCCCGAAGCTATCCCCTAGAAGACTCTGCTTGCTATGGCCACCCGCCTCTGGAACTTTCTCACCACCGACCCCGACCTGGCTTCGCCAGAGACCGCCGATAGAGCGGCCGATGCCGCCGATGCCGTGCTGGGCCTGGCTGAGGTGCTAAAGGAAAAAAGTCCTAATCTGCGGCGAGTAGCTTCTTTGGTGAGCCAGCTTGACTCGCTATTGGAGGCGATCAATGCCCCCTTGGGCAAGCTCATCGGCGCAACGCTACCTTTTGTTCCCATCAGTACCGGGCTGCTGAAGGTCTACGGCGAGACTACAAAAAAAGAGCCGACCCTGGCTCAGTCGGTAGCCCTAATCAGTCAGGCGGCCTATTTGGAAAGTTTGCGAGAATTTGTCAAGCAGCACCCCAAAATCGAGCAGTGGCTGATTGCCAAAGACGGCACCCCCCAGGCTAGAACTATCACCCTCCCCGTTAAAGCGCTGGGCATTTTTGAGCTGACGGAGCAAGAAGCTCGCCTCGCTACCCTGCATTTCCATCAGTCAGCTTTGGCCGGAGTGTTCAACAGTGCGCTCCAGGCCCGATTGGTACAGTTGGGGACAACCCCTGAGCAAGCCGATCGCATTACCAAAGTTGTGGCCAAAAACACGAATCGACACATGAAAACGGCGATCGCCGACGTCGGCGACTCACTTAAGCATCAGCTGGACGGCGATCGCCTATAGGATACTGAGCTGCTGGTCAATACTTCGAGTAAAGCCGTAATATCCTACGATCAGCAACGCACTGCTGTTGCTAGATCAAGAAGTTTTTCCACTGCTAGAGACCAAAGCGAGGGCCGCCATTGATCATCTACCTCAAGCTTTTGGTCACCATGGTGCTGTGGGGCGGCACTTTCATCGCTGGGAGGCTAGTGGTGCAGGATATGGGGGCCTTTGCGGCGGCCTTCTGTCGCTTTGCGATCGCTTTCCTCGCCCTCATGGTGCTCACCTACACCGTCGAGGGCAGCCTCCCTAAACCACCCCGAAAACTGTGGCTGCCCATCGCCCTGCTGGGGTTAACTGGCATCTTTGCCTACAATGTGTTTTTCTTCTCGGGGCTCAAAACCGTTGAGGCGGGGCGAGCGGCGCTGATTATTGCGCTCAACCCGGTGGCGATCGCCTTGGGGGCCGCCCTTTTCTTCAAAGACCTGCTCAGCCGCGTCAAGCTATTGGGCATTGGCCTCTCGCTGCTGGGCGCAGCGGTGGTGATTAGTGACGGCGACCCAGTTCGTCTGCTGCGGGGGGATGTGGGCATTGGTGAACTGTTTATGCTCGGCTGCGTAGTCAGCTGGATGGGCTACAGCCTGCTGGGCAAAACTGTGATGCAAGAACTTTCCCCATTCGTGGCGACCACCTACGCCTGTGGGGTAGGGACGCTGTTGCTGCTGGGGCCAGCGCTGAAAGAGGGATTGGGAGACGCGATCGCCAGCGCATCTCTCACCACCTGGGGCGGACTGCTTTACCTAGGCCTGCTCGGCTCGGCGGTGGGCTTTACCTGGTACTACGATGGCGTGCGACAGCTCGGCCCCGCGCGTGCCGGGGTATTTATCAACCTGGTGCCGGTGTTTGCGATCGCCCTGGCCGCCCTATTGCTGCAAGAAACCCCCACCTCATCGCTGCTGCTAGGCGGCAGCCTGGTGATAGCTGGCGTGGTGATCACCAACCGCGAGGGCAAAAGAATGAAGATGTAAGGGCGAAGAATGGGTGTAGGGTTCAGGGTGTATGGTCTAAGGCCCGCCGTGAGTTCGAGACCTTGAACCTTACACCTTGAACCTTAGGCTTTGAGACTACCAGACTTCATCTTCGATCGCCGCTGCTCAGGCACTAGGTTTGCTGGGCCGCTTCTAGCAGCGGATATAGGGTATCGAAGGCAAACTCGTTAATCTGCCAGCTCAGCCAATCGATCAGGGCTTTTTGCTCAATGGGAATTTGGGCCAGCAGCTGGGTGAGCCGATCGCCGTCGAGTTGCACCGTGGCCTGCTGGAGCTGGGCCAGCAGCGGCTGAGGCAGCGATCGCAGCAGGGCGATCGCTGCCTCAGCGGACAGCACGGTAGCATTGCCTTCGGTGGCGAAGACCGGGCTATAGGTGTACTTGACCCCCAAATGCTCAGCCAGCTTGGCGAGCAAATGGTCAAACTGAAAAGGCTTGCGCACAAAGTCGTCACAGCCCGATGCTAGAGCACGGGCGCGATCGTCTTCAAAGGCGTTGGCGGTGAGGGCAATAATTTTGGTGGGAGCTGCGCCTGCGCGCAGCTCCTGACTGCGCAGGGCGCGGGCCGTCTCGGGGCCGCTGAGAATAGGCATGCGCATATCGAGCCAAATCAGCTGGGGTCGCCACTGCTGCCAGAGGTCGAGGGCGGTCTGGCCATTGTCGGCCTCGCGCACCTCAAAGCCCACCGCCCGTAAGAGCTCGCCCAACAGGTGCCGGTGAGTGCTCTCGTCGTCGACGACCAAAATACGGTAGCTAGGCTGCCCGGCCGCCAAGCCAGCGACGGGAGTGGTCGGTGACAGCGTTTCACCATCTACGCTATCAGCTACCTGCATCGTCAGGGTAAAGGCAAAGGTAGATCCCTGGCCGGGCTGGCTTTCGACCGTCAGATCGCCACCCAACATTTGCACAAACTGACGGCTAATCGAGAGGCCGAGACCGGTGCCTGCCCCTTGCCCCACCTGCACAAACGGCTCAAACAGGCGATCGCGATTGGCAGCGGTGATGCCAATGCCGGTATCGATGACGGCAAAGGTCACCCCCAGCAGGGCACCTAGCGGGGGGGACGAGGGCAGGGGATGGGCCGGAGTTACTCGCAGCGTGACCTGCCCGACTGGGGTGAACTTAATGGCATTGCCGAGCAGGTTGATCAACACCTGGCGCAGCTTGGGCTCGTCGGCGACTAGGTAGCGAGGCAGGGTCGGATGGCAGTCTAAGACCAGCCCCAGCCCTTTGTCTTGGGCCCGCAGGTAGAGCATATCGCCCAGGGCCTTGAGCAAGGTGTGGAGATCGAAACGGACGGCGTTGAGGCTGACCTGGCCCGCCTCGATTTTGGCCATTTCTAAAATGTCGTTGATCAGCATCAGCAGGTGCTCGCCGCTGCGATTAATAATGCTGAGGGCCTGACCGTGGTCGCCGCTGAGGGTGGCGTCGCGGGCCATGAGCTGAGCAAAGCCCAAAATGGCGTTGAGAGGGGTGCGCAGCTCATGGCTCATGGTGGCCAAAAAGGTGCTCTTGGCCTGGTTCGCCGCCTCGGAGACCTGGACGGCCTGCTGGAGTTCCCAGGTGCGCTCCCGCACTCGCTGCTCTAGCTCCTGGTTGAGCTGGAGTAGCGATGCTTCCACCTGTTTGCGGGCGGTGATATCTTCGTAGCAGCCCAGCACGCCGATCACCACATTGTCAGCGTTGGTGAGGGGCACCTTGCTGGTCAAGGTCCAGAGGTCCTTGTTGCCGACCGTGCTAGCACGCTCTTCGTAGCCCAGTTTGGGCTGGCGGGTGGCCATCACTTGCCCATCGTCGGCCTGGTACTTAGCGGCATATCTGGCCGAGGGCAGTTCATCCTCGGTTTTACCAATAACGCGATCGGGAGTCAGGCCGTAGTCGCTGGCAAAGGCTGGGTTACAGCCCAAGAACCGATGTTGGCGATCTTTCCAAAACACTCGCTGGGGAATGGTGTCGAGCACGAGCTTGAGCATGTTGCGAGACTCTTGCAGGGCTAGCTCGGCCTGCTTGCGATCGCTGATGTCGTTCACCACCCCCAGCAGATATTGCGGCTGGCCCTGGGCATTCCGCACTAGCGAAACCGCCAGCGCTACCCACACCGTCGATCCGTCAGAGCGCACGTAGCGCTTCTCGATCATAAAGCTGGAGAGATCGCCCTTGAGCAGCTGCTTGACGTGGGTGCGGTCGAGTTCCACATCGTCGGGATGGGTCAAGCGGGCGTAGGTCATGGTTAGCAGGTTGGCGGTGGTGTAGCCCACCAGGTCGCAAAAAATTTGGTTGACCCGCACAATGCGCTCGTTTAAATCGGCCTCGATAATGCCCATGGCCGACTGCTCAAAGATGCCGCGAAAGAGTTCCTCGTTCTCCCGCAGCGCTTGCTCCGCCTGGCGGCGCTCGGTAATATCGGTGGCCACCCCGACTACGCGGTAGACCTCGCCGGCTTCATTCAACACAGGAAAGGAGCGATCGCTAATCCAGCGCAGTTCGCCATCGGCGCGGTAGATGCGATAGACCTTGTCTAAGGTGGTGGCGGCTGTGGCCGGCAGGGTGGCCTCCACCGCTGGTCGGTCGTCGGGGTGAATGCTGTTGAGCCAGACCGATGTCGACTGGTAAAGCGCCTCGCAGGACAGGCCCCAGATCTGCTCAAAGCCAGGGCTGACGTACAAAATTTGGGCGGTGTCTGCGGTGCTCATCCAAAATACCTCTTCAATCGCCTCAGCAATTTGGCGAAAGCGGGTTTCACTCTCTTGAACGGCAAGCTCCGACCGTTTGCGATCGCGAATGTCGCGGCCAATGGTGGCCAGACACAGGGGCTCTTGGGTATTAGGGTCTTTGACTAAAAACATCACCTGCTCAACGGCGATCGCCTCCCCAGTCTGAGCATGGCAAAAGGTAGACTCCCCCTGCCACATCCCATCAGCCATCAGGGTGGGCAGGGCCTCCTGCTCAAATTGAGGCACTGTGGCGGCACTCAAAAGGCTTTTGATGGAGCGACCGGCGACGGGTTCATGCTCTAGCCCTACCAGGCGCTGGCCGGCTTGGTTGAGGTAGATGGCAACCCCGTCTAGGGTGGCCGTGCCGATTAAGTCGGTGCTGTTTTCAACCACGGCAGCCAGAGTTTGCATGGCCTGGGTGCGCTGCTGTACGCGTTGTTCCAGCTCTTCGTTAAGCTGTTTGAGGGCCAGCTCTACCTGCTTGAGGGGGGTAATGTCGGTGGTGGTGCCCAAAAAAGCCTCGGGCTGGCCCTGGGCATTGCGTCGCAGATGCCCTCGCGATAGCACCCAGACCACCGAACCGTCGCGGTGGGGCATGCGGTACTCAAACACGAATTCCTCGGTCTTGCCCTGGATGCAGGCTTGAATCGCAGCGTTCAACGGGTCTCGATCTTCGGGATGAATCAGGGTGAGCCACTGATCGAGGCTTTCATCGATGACCTCACTGTCCCATCCCACCAGGGCTTTGATGGTGGGGTCGAGGTAGCCTGTGTTGGTGGCAAGGTTGAGTTCCCACACGCCCGCTCTGGCCGCCTGGGTGGCGCGACGGTAGCGCTCTTTGGCCAGCTCTAGGGCCAGCTCAGTGCGCTTGCGATCGGTAATGTCTGTCACCCGCACCAGCAGCATGGGGGTGTCGGCTACGGAGATGGGCTTGGCGGCCAGGTTGCCCCAAAATCGCTCCCCCTTGAGGGTCAAATATTCGACCTCAGTGCTCCAGAAGCCGTGTTTGGCCACTTCCTGGCGGGCTACTGTCAGCTCAGCCTCGCTAAAGGGCTGGCACTGAAGGCTGTTGCCCCGCCGCTGGAGCAGGCGATCGCCGCTGTCGGCCTCAAACAGCATCACCGCCCGCTGGTTGCAGTCGAGAATTAAATCGGTCTCGCTATCGACGATAAACAGGGCATCGGTCGATTCGTTGAATATGGCCTCCCGCAGATCGCGGTGGCGGCGCATTTCCATCTCAATGCCCTTGCGATCGCTGATGTCGCGCACCAGCACCAGCACCTGGTCGGCTTGGTATGGCACCATGCGCACCACCTCATACTGCGTGCGATCGCCAAAGCTTAGCTGCTGCTCAAAAAACTGTGCGGTGCCCGTGGCCAGAGTGCGCTCGATCGCCGTCAGCCACTCGTAGGCAAGCTCGGGGGACAGCACGTCAGCAACGTAGGCACCCACAATACCTTGGGCGACTTGGGGCAGGAGTTCTCCTGTAAAGCGGTTGTAGGCAAAATCGACATACTGCCCCTGGGCGTTGACCACCGCCGTTAGGTCGGGCACCGCCGAGAAAATCGCCTGGTTTTTAGCCTCGCTTTGCCGCAGGGCCAGCTCCGCCAGCTTGGCCTCGGTGCAGTCTTGGCCGGTGCCCCGCAGCTGCACCACCTCTCCCTGGTCGTTATAAACCGCCTCGCCCCGGCCCAAAAGGTAGCGCACCGAGCCATCGGGGCGGACAATGCGGTGCTCGACCTCGTAGGGGGTTCCCAGGGCGATCGCCTTCCCAATGGCCGCCTCTAGGGGTAGCCAATCCTCCGGGGGAATCATCTGTCGCCACTGGTCGTAGTCGGGCGCGGGCTGGGCCGGGTCGAGCCCGTAGATGCGCAACAGCTCTGCCGACCCGCTGATGGTTTGGCTGGCCAGGTCAAGCTCCCAGCTGCCCAACTGGGCAATGCGCTGGGCCTCGGCTAGGCCGCTCTGGCTGCGGCGCAGGGCCCGCTCGGTCTGAGCGCGATCGCTGGCGCTAGCTACGCCCCAATCAAGCTGCACCATCAGCGCCGACATCCGCCTTCGCAGCACATCTAGCTGCCGGTGGGCGTCGGCTAGGGCGGCTTGGCTCAAAGTTAGCTGCTGCTCCTGGCGATAGTGCTTCAGGGCAGCGGTCACCGTAAACACTAGCTCGGCATCGGTGCCAGGGTGGGGCAATCGGCGATAGACCGATTCAGAATAGTCGGTGCTGGGTTGATCGGCCAGGGGCGGCTTCACTACCGGATCAAGCACTACCATCAGCGCCTGGGGAAAGCGATCGCAAAACGAGCGCAGAGCCTCGGTGCCAAGCCAGCTTGCGGGAACGATGGCGATCGCCACCTCGGCGGAGTCTAGCTGTGCGAGGTAGTCCGTCACCGCCGAGCCTGTGGTCGCCAGCACCACGCGACAGTCGGGAAATCTGGCGGCGAGTAGGGGGGGCACCTGGGCTAGGGCGTCGGCAAAACAGAACAGAGTGAGCGAACTCATGGGGGTTCCGAGAGCAACTTAGAGAGAAGACGAGGCTAGCCGTCACTGTCGGGGACAGCCCGCAGGGTGAAGTAAAAGGTGCTGCCCAGGCCCGGCTGCGATTCTGCCCAAATCTGGCCGCCGTGGCGTTCGACAATCTTTTGACAGGTAGCCAAGCCAATGCCGCTGCCAGGGTAGCT
The DNA here is from genome assembly GCF_039962255.1 of Leptolyngbya subtilissima AS-A7. Lineage (NCBI taxonomy): Bacteria > Bacillati > Cyanobacteriota > Cyanophyceae > Leptolyngbyales > Leptolyngbyaceae > Leptolyngbya > Leptolyngbya subtilissima. Next base: position 179,654 of record NZ_JAMPKY010000011.1, read on the forward strand.
CTGGGCATCGTGAAGGCGATGAAAGGCCTCGAAAATTTGCCCCAGGTGCTCGGCCTCAATGCCAATGCCGTTGTCGTGAATGCTGAATTGCCAGGCCTGGGGTAGGGGTTCTACCGACAGAGTGATCTGGGGCACCGTATCCGGCCGGACAAATTTTAGGCCGTTGCTGATCAGGTTTTGAAACAGCTGCATGAGCTGCACTTCGTTCCCCATCACGGTGGGCAAATCGCCATAGCACAGCTGTGCCTGGGACTCGGTCAGGGCCACCTTGAGATTGAGAATCACCTGGTCGAGCAGGGCGTTGCCATCAACCGGGGCAAAGGTCGGCTGGGCCTGCCCCGCCTGGGCGTAGGCCAGCCAGTCTTGAATCATCTGCTGCATGCGATCGCTGGCATCCAGAATGCTTTTCAGGTAGGGCTGGGCCGGCGACTGCTGCACGGCGGGGCAGGTGAGGCCAATCAGTTTGGTGTAGCCCAAAATACTCTGTAGCGGCTGCTGCAAATCGTGGGACACCACCGATGCAAACTGCTCGAGCTCTCGGTTGGAGCGCACTAGCTCTTCGTTCTGAGCCACCAGCTGGGCCTGAAGCCGCCGCAGCTCTAGCTGGTGGGCAATGCGAGCCAGCACCTCCGCCTCCTGAAACGGCTTGGTGATGTAGTCGGCCCCGCCGGCAGCAAAGGCCTTGACCTTGTCGATCGCATCGTCGAGGGCGCTGATAAAGATCACCGGAATGGCTTGGGTTAAGGGATCAGCCTTCAGCCGCTGGCAGACTTCATAGCCGCTCATCTCCGGCATTTTGATGTCGAGCAAAATTAGGTCGGGGGGGGCGGCCTGGGCAGCGGCGATCGCCCACTGACCGGTCAACGCCTTACGCACCCCCAGTTGATGGCGTCCTAACATCGCTGAGAGCAGCCGTAGATTGTCGGGAGTATCGTCAACAATCAAGATGTCGCCCTTGACGACTGCATCGTTAGGGGAAGTCATGGGGTACCTCCCGCCTCGATCTTGTACACCGTTCACCTCCGTTCTCTAGATCTGTTGTATCGCTCTGCGATCGCCGTCTCAGCCTACCGATCCTCACCCCTGCGGTGAATCTAGCTGGGGAAAGGCAACATTTATCTACACCGCAGCGTCTCCCTGGCGGGTCGCCTCGGCCCTAGGGCGCAGACAGTCAAGAATGCGATCAAACTCAAAGTTTCTGGCCCAGCCAGTCAAGGTTTGAGCCACGCTAACTGGAGCGTCGGGCATCTGGTTGAACAGCTCAAGCAGACGATCGTCGGAACCGGCAATGGCCGCCTGGGCCAAACTTTGTTGCCACTCAGGGGACATCGTTCGTAACCACAGCCCCAGCTCCACCAGTGCGGGCGGGGTAACTCCTACTCCAGCCCCCCTAGCAGCGCTGGGAGAAGGGGGAGAGGCGTCAGCCTCAGCAGCGTAGCGGTAGCGCACCGGCAGATAGGCAGCGATCTTTTGCAGTATCGCCTGCATCTGAAAGGGCTTGCGTACGAAATCATCGCACCCGGCGGCTAAGATTTTAGCTCGCTCTTCTTCAAAAGGGCTGGCGGTGAGGGCAATAATCACTGGTTTAGGGTCAAGGTGCAGGGCCCGAATTTGGCCCGTAGCAGCATAGCCGTCGAGACCGGGCATGCGAATGTCCATCCAGATCAGGTGAGGACACCAGCTGCGAGCCTGGTCGACGGCGGCGTAGCCATCCTGGGCCGCCTGCACCTCAAATCCGGCGGCGGTGAGCAGGCGCACCAGCAGGTAGCGGTTGGCCGGGTGGTCTTCAACCACCAACAGCCGCCAGGGGGGGTGATTGTCGGCCAGACCGATAATTGGGGGTTCGTCGAGGGCCGGAAACACCGCCGATCGCTCGATCCGCTGCACGGGCAGCACAAAGGTAAAGGTTGATCCCTGGCTAACTCGGGTCTCAAGGGTGAGCTCACCTCCCATCAGCTGCACAAACTGTTGGCTGATGGGCAGACCCAAGCCGCTGCCCTGGTGCGATGGCCCTAAACCGGCCTCTGACCATCGCAGCCCCGCCGCACTCTGAATGAAGGGCTCAAACAGGCGGTTAATATCCTCAGGGTCAATGCCGGGGCCGGTATCAACTACGGCAAACTCCAGGGCTACGTTGGCTTCAGGACTGGCCACCCCGGGCTGTTCCAGAACTGGCTGGCAGCGCACTCGCAGCATCACCCGACCGGCTTGGGTAAATTTGATGGCGTTGCCCAGCAGGTTGATCAACACCTGGCGCAGTTTGCCCTCGTCGGTGGCGATGTAGGTGGGCAAGGCCGGGTCACAGTCAAAGCTCAGACTGAGCCCTTTGGCCTCGGCCTGGAGGGTAAGCATGGCCTCTAGGCTAGACAGCAGGTACGACAGATCAAAGGTGGTGACATGGAGCGAAATCCGCCCAGCTTCAATTTTTGACATCTCAAGCACGTCATTGATTAGCGCCAGCAGGTGCTCGCCGCTACGGCTAATAATTTTTAGGTAGTCTTGGGCCTGGGTCTCTAGATGGCAATCACGGGTAATCAGCTGGGCAAAGCCGATGATGGTGTTGAGGGGTGTGCGCAGCTCGTGACTCATATTGGCTAAAAAGGTGCTTTTGGCCTGGTTGGCGGCGTCGGCGGTTTCGCGGGCCTGGCGCAGGGCATCTTCGGTCTGCTGGCGCTCTAGCTCCGCCGCCGCCCGAGCTGCAAAAATGCGCAAAATTAGCTCGCGGGTGTGGTCGTCGACCATGGGTTTGTCGTCGATCACCGCCAGGTGGCCAATCACCTGGGAGGCCGCATCCACTAGGGGAATGCCCAAGAAGCTGATTGCCCCTAGCGACCTCAGCTCGGCATCGTCAGGGTAGAGCACTTGCACCCGCTGAGGTATATAGATCACTTCGCCCGCTATCAGTCGCTCACAGGGAGTGCCCGCTAGGTCATGCTCTAGGCGATCGCCCAGTTGACCCTGCTGCCAAAAGGCCAGGGTGCGGGTGCGGCTTGGGTCTGCCGGCAGCCGTTGGGTGACCAGGACATGGCGCACCTGCAAAATATCGGCTAGATAGCGCACCAGCGACTCAAAGAAATCGCTGCCTGTTTTGGCGGCAGTGCCTTCCACAATCAGCCGTAGCGATTCCTCTTGGCGCTTCACCTGGGTCAGGTCTTCAGCTACCCCCACCAGGCGATAGACTTCCCCCTGCTCGTTGCGAATGGGAAAGGCCCGCACCCGCACCCAGGCTGGTTGGCCTAGGGGACGAGTGATGCGAAATTCTTCGTCGTAGCTGAAGTGGGCCAGAGCTTTAGGCGCCGGACGGCGGGGCAGGCCTCGGATTACCCGATCGCGATCGTCAGGGTGCACCGCCTCGACCCAGGCCCGCGCGTTGTGGTAAAGCTCTTCCCGACTACGGCCCCAAATGCTTTCGTAGGCGGGGGAAACGTAGGCAAACTGGCGCTGCTGGGGCTCGTAGATCCAAAAAACGCTGTCAATGTATTCCGCCAGCTGGCGAAATTTTTCTTCGCTCTGGCGCAGGGCGGCCTCAGCCTGCTTGCGTTCGGCTTCAAGCCGCATCCGTTCGCTGATATCGCCAGTCGAGCCCACTAGGCGAATCGGCCGACCCTGCTCATCCCACAGGGCTTGACCCCGGGAGATCACCCACTTGTAGCTCTGGTCGCGGCAGCGCAGCCGATACTCAACTTCGTAGGTGGGCAGGCGGCGCTGAATTAGGTAGGCGTGGTGCACCGCCATAACGCGATCGTAATCGTCGGGGTGAATGCGCGACTCCCAGCGCAAGTCGTCATCGCTCAGCCGTTCGTTCGTAGCCGGGTCGCTGAAGCCCAGCAGCGCCCTGTAGCGCTCGGAGAAAAACGCCGTTTGAGTGCGAAAGTCGAGGTCGTAGATGCCCGCGTTGCTGCCCTGAATGGCCAACTGCCAGCGCTCTTCACTCTGCTGGAGTTTGACCCTGGCTCGCTGCCGCTGCTGCTCTAGTCGGTCGGTGCTGATCACCTTGCCAATGCTCTGGGCCATCAGCTCAATAATTTCGGTTTCGTGCTGATTGAACCCATGGGGGCGCGGGGTGGTGTCAAAAAAGCACAGGTTGCCATAGACCTCGCCCTCCACCCAGATTGGGGTGCCCAGGTACGACTCTAGCCGCAGTGCTTGATATAGGGGGTGCTGGCGCAGCTCCGGCTGGGTACCAATGTGGGTAAAGCTGACGGTGCGCTGCTGATAAATAGCCAGGCTGCAAAAGGTGTCGTCGAGGGGGCAGCGCCAGTCGGGCTTTAGCCTCGGTAGATTGGCCTCCGTGGCGATCGCCACGTAGTCTCCGTCCTCGATCTTGCCCACTAGCCCACCGGTAAATCCCAGCATCTGACGGCCGGTATTGAGGTAGTCGTGGAGCAGGGCATCAAAGCTGTCAAACTGGGTCAGGCTGAGGCGGTGCAGGTGCTTTAGGCTCTGGCTAAAGTGGTTGAGCGCCTGGGAGTTTTGCAGCAAAATTTGCTCGGCTTGCTTGCGGGCAGTAATGTCGCGGTACTGCCAGAGGTGACCCTCTAGGCCGCGATCGCCTCCTAGGGGCACGTAGTCGCGCTCTAGAGTGCGACCATCGGCTAGGGCAATCTCTTCGGCCACCACCGGCTGCTGGGCCTGCCGCAGGGCTGCTATGCGCCGAGTAAAGGCGATGGCATCGACCCACAGACCGGCACTATCCTGGGCAAAGGCTTGGCCATCGGCCCCAACTAGAGCGGCTGGGGGCAGATCCAGGCGAAACAGGTCGCAACAGGGCTGGTTGACCATGAGCACCTGGCCGGTTGGGGTCTCCAATATCACCCCCACCTGAAGGTGCTCAATCAGCGTAGACAGCTGAGCCGTTGCTTGATGAAGGCTGGCCTCGGCCTGGTTGCGATCGCAGATTTCCTGCTGAAGCTGCTGGTTTTGCACCGTCATGCAGTGCTGCAAGCGCCGAATTGTCAGCTGATTTGCCACTCGGGCCAGCAGTTCTTCAACTTGGAAGGGTTTGGTGAGATAGTCGGCAGCCCCCACCTCAAAGGCCTTAACCTTATCGAGCGCCTCATCCAGGGCGCTGAGAAAAATCACCGGGATGGCCTGGGTATTGGGGTCAGCCTTCAGCCGCTGACACACCGCATAGCCATCCATCTCGGGCATGCGAATATCTAGCAGAATCAGGGCGGGCTGGGTGGTGTTGACGGCCAGCAGCGCCATGGCCCCGCTGCGGGCGCACCGCACCCTATAGCCCTGGCCCTTAAGGGTTTTAGAGAGAAACCTGAGGTTTTCTAAGGAGTCATCTACGATCAGCAGAGTTTCGCCCGCCGCAACTCGATCGGCGTAGCGCATTGCAGGGTCGGGGCAGGGAAGCGGCATGACTCGAGGCGTTAGAGCAAGACCAATGTAGCCAAGATTCCCGAATTGGAGGGGTTTTGCCCAAAACTAGCCAAACCGCTGTTGGCGACGACGGGAAATTTGGTTGGGGGCCTCAAGCATTTCATCGGCCAGCTACGCCACCACGGTAGCTAACCCGTAGCCATTGGGGAGGGGGGTTAGATCCCTCTTCCCGACAACTCTTACCCCGGGGCGGGCTATAGACAACCGGCGGAACTCCTGCTCCCTTGCTGTGACGCTATCTTGGGAACATATTCATAGCGAGCGGCAACTGTGGCAACAGCGTGAACGCAGCAGCGGCAATCCGATCAGGCTGGGGCGGGGCGATGCTGCTGGCGCGGAAATTCTGCGATCGCTGCGGGCATTCTAAGCTACGCACCCCTGCGACGGCTGAGGCCACCATGAAAATTCTTCTGGTCGACGACGACGAGGTCTTAATCGAGCGGCTGACCAGCGATCTAGCCGCCCAACATTACGTTGTCGACACCACCACCGACGGGTTGCTGGGCTGGGAGTATGCCCGGTCTACCTCCTACGATCTGATCGTTTTAGACATTGATATGCCGGGTTTAGATGGGCTGTCGCTGTGTCGTCGGCTGCGCCAGACGGGCTATGTCGGGCCAATTTTGCTGCTGACCGGGCGCGGCAGCAACAGTGACAAGGTCGAAGGGCTCAATGCCGGTGCCGACGACTACCTGGTTAAACCCTATACCCTGACTGAGCTGACCGCCCGCCTGCGCGCGCTGCTGCGCCGCCCCACGGTGATGAGCAGCCCCACTCTGCACTGGGGCCAACTCCGGTGCGACCCCAAGGCGAATTTGGTAACAGTAGCCGACCAGACGGTGGTGCTTTCTCCCAAGGAATATGGGTTGCTGGAACTGCTGCTGCGCCACCCCGATCGCATTTTCAGCAACACAGTGTTGCTAGAACGGCTGTGGAGCGCCGACGACTGCCCTGGAGAAGAAACCATTCGCACCCATATTAGGCGGCTGCGGCGCAAGCTCAAGCAGGCCGGTGCCGACGATATGGTCGAGAACGTCTACGGCATGGGCTATCGCCTCAGGCCTGCTCCACCGGCCGCCGAGCCAGAGTTGCCTCAGCCCGACCCCTCCCCAGAGCAGGCCAAAGCAGCGGCCGCCCGAGCCGCGGCGATCGCCGCCTTTGACCAGTTTCGACCCATCCTTAGCGATCGCATGGCCACTCTGCGCCGGGCGGCGGCTGCCCTCAACCAGCCTCCTTTGCCCGAGGAGATGCGATCAATGGCCCAAGGCGCTGCCCACAAGCTGGCCGGCTCCCTGGGCCTGTTTAGCCTGACCGAAGGCTCACACCTAGCCCGCCGCCTTGAAGACTGGCTCATGCAGCCCGATGCAGCCCAGGGAGCCGAGTTTATCGCTCTAGTGGCTCAGCTCGATGCTCAGCTAGCCGCCGGCCCCAAGGAGATCTCCACGCCCCCCGTTGAGTCACGCATTGTGCCCTTGGCCGTGCCGCCGCGCCCCACAGATACCCGGTATCGGGTGCTGGCCGTTGATGACGACCCGTTAATTTTGGCTCAGCTCCAGCGCCTGCTGCCCCCCTGGGGCCTCGACGTGGTGACGCTCGACGACCCCCGCCAGACCTGGGCTGCCTTGGAGGCCAGCCCTCCCGACCTGGTGCTGCTCGATTTGGACATGCCCCATGTCAGGGGTGTGGAGCTCTGCCGGCAGCTGCGCCAGCAGGAGCGCTGGCAGACCCTGCCGATTTTATTTCTCACCGCCTGCCGCGAGGCGGCTGCCGTCTACGAGCTTTACCAGGCGGGAGCCGACGACTATCTGCCCAAGCCCATTCTGGAGCCGGAGCTGGTCAACCGGCTGTTTCAGCGACTAGAGCGGGGCCGCCTGCTGCAAACCCTAGCCGGCACCGACCCGCTCACCGGCCTGGCCAACCGCCGCAAGGGCACCATTGAATTCGACCTGCTGCTGCACCTGGCCCACCGCTCCCCGCAGCCCCTCAGTCTGGTGCTGCTGCACCTGAGCCCTGATCTGGCCTCAGTAAAGGACTTAATGGTGGCTCTGGCGGCGGTGCTGCCGACCCTGACGCGCCAAGGCGATGCGATCGCCCGCTGGGGATCGCAAGAAATTTTGATCGGAGCGCTGGCCCCTGCCTGGTCTTCCCCCCAGGATGCGCTGGGACCACCCCTGGCTCAGCTCTTAGCTGACCAGCTGCGCTCAAGCTCAGGCAGTCTAGATCTACCCCTGGGCTTGCTCTTGGGCGCAGCCACTTTCCCAACCGATGGCCATACCCTAGACCGCCTGTACCAAGAGGCGACCCACCGCCTAGCTCCCCTCGGATAGACTGACCGAGAGCAGGCTCTGGGTGGGGTTTAGCCCCGCAGTGATCGAGTTCTGTATTTCGCAACCGGTATGCACCGGCATTTGTATCATGGCCGCCAAACGCATTTTAATTATTGATGACGAAGCCGACGTGCGCGAGATTGCCAAGGTCAGCCTAGAAATCACCAAAAACTGGGAGGTTACAACCGCCGCCTCTGGGGAGGAGGGCGCGGCCTTGGCAGCCACCTATCGTCCCGACGCCATTTTGCTCGATGTGGTCATGCCCAAGGTTGACGGTCTCGCCACCCTGCTCAAACTCGGTGAAAATATTGAGACTCAGCACATTCCAGTGATTTTACTGACGGCTACCCTGCGGCTGGCCACCCAACAATCCTTTGTGGCGGCGGGGGCACGGGCCGTGCTGATCAAGCCCTTTGATCCCGGCCTGTTAGGCGGACAAATTGAGTCTGTTTTGGGATGGCAGTAGCGCCACTGTGAGAAGATTTAATGTGTTCACATAGCTGTCACTTTTGTTTTCTATTGTGAAGAAGACGTCTTGCCAGCAGCCCCGCTATGCTCCCCCTAATAGTGGTCGAGGAGTTCATCTCTTCCTTTAAATTCTGGAATCAGGGCATTCATGACGGCATGCTCTACCGGAATGACTTTTACATTAGCTTGCAGCAGTTCCCCCTAGCTGACCGGCTCCAGGCCTACCGCCAAGCTACCCAGGAAAGTAACAAAGGATTTAAGGTGTGCATCACCGTGTCAAAGACCCACTACACCATCTGGGTCGAGATGCGATCGCAGACCGCCTAGTCTCCTGGTACCCCCGCCCTGCTTGCTCCACCTAGCCTCGCCCCCAATGTCTCAACCCACTAACGTTTCTATAGCCTTAAGCATCTTCCATGGCGTACTCCAACTCGGCTCAGCCCAGTGAGGATTTGTGTTCGATTGCCGACTGCTCAGCCCACCCCTTTGATGATGTCTCGCTGCTAATCTGTCACGAGCTACGCACTCCCCTCGCCTCAATTCAGGGGGCGCTTAAGCTTTTGGGGTATCAGCAGTCGGGGTCGCTCTCCGACGATGGTCAAAGGCTGCTGGCGATCGCCATCAACAACGCCGACCGCCTCAACCGGCTGGCCAACGCCCTGGAGAACCAGCCCACGCCCCTACTGACGCTGCTCTCAACGGCCGAGCTAGAGCTGCTTCAGCTCGAAAACGATCTGCACCAGGCGGTGGAGGAGCAGGCCATCCACCTGGCCTACCAGCCGATTGTGTCGATTGAGCACAACCGGATTATTGGCTTTGAGGCGCTGGCCCGATGGCAGCACAGCAGCCGGGGCATCATTTCGCCAGAGGTATTTATTCCCCTGGCCGAGAAGGCCGGTCTGATCGATACCCTGGGGTTGTTTTTGCTCGATCAGGCCTGCCAACAGCTGCACCAGTGGCAGGTGCAGTTTCCGGCGGTGGCTCCCCTCAGCGTCAGCGTCAATCTCTCGGCGGTGCAGCTGCGCCATCCCCAGCTGGTGGAGCACATTGGCCAAATTCTTGAGCGCCACCACATTGCCCCCCACAGCCTTAAGCTCGAAGTCACCGAGAGCGCGCTGATTGAAAACAAGGACTTAGCCCTCAGAGCTTTAGTCGAACTGCAACAGCTGGGCATACAGCTCTACATCGACGATTTTGGCACGGGTTATTCTTCCTTGGGGCGGCTGCAAGACTTGCCCTTTGACACCCTCAAAATCGATCGCTCGTTTATCCGCAACAAAAACTGGGCGATGAGCGAGGCCATCTTTATGTTGGCCGAGCGGCTGCGGCTCGATGTGATTGTTGAAGGCGTAGAGACTCTCGACGACTTGATCACCCTCAAAGAGCTGGGCTACAAGAAGATGCAGGGCTACTACTTCTCCCGGCCCATCGACGGCCAAGAGATTGCCTGCCTGCTGATGCGCCAGGTGCTGGATGGTCAACTGTCGTTTGCCCCTGAGCTAGCACGGGTCGCCTAGGCAACCTCGCTCCCCTCAACCGGCCGGGAAACGCGCTCTACAACTGGTGCCCTGTATGATGACCCAAATTAAAGAGACTCCGTGCCAGGAGCGGGAGGATGACTGCCCCAATCTGGCCCTGCTGATCCAAGATGGTGAGCGCCGCCAGATTATGCCGCTGGGCAAGCGGTTTTACTCCATTGGCCGCGATCGCACCAAAGATATTCGCCTGGTGTCTGAGGGGGTCTCGGGCCACCACGCCAGCCTAGTGTGGCTCGACCACTGCTATGTGATTCACAGCGACGATGCTACAAACGGCCCCAGCTGTCAGCCGCTGACAATTAACGACACCCCGGTGCAAACTAGCCCCCTCCGCCCCGGCGATGCCATTGGCTTTTGCCATGGCGTACGCGCCCGGCTGATTACTGTGCGATCTGGGCTTCCGGTTGCTCCGCCTCTCTGTCTGCTGCCGCCGGCCCATACGATCGAGCCTGGTGCCGGCCTGCTGAATCACTTCCCTGACCTGATGCTGAAGTTTGATGCCAATGGCTCCATTCTCGATGTTAAGCCTTCTGTAGACCCCGACCTCAGTCGGTTGCCCATCGCGGCGGGCCAGTCGATTGTGAGCTGCTTTGAGTCGAGCTTTGCCGCTAAATTGTTTAGCTACGGTCAGATGGCCAGTCGCACTCAGTCGCTGCAATGCTTTGAGGCCGAGTTGACTGTAGAGCAGCAGAAGATTTTTTGCGAAGCCCGCCTGCTGCCCACCGAGCAAGGCCACCGAATTGCCATTATTCGCAATGTCACGGAGCGCAAGCGGCTGGAGCTGGAGTTGCGATCGGGGGCAATTCACGACACCCTAACTAGCCTGCCTAATCGCCGCTTTTTTATGGAAAAGGCGGCCCAGGCGATCGCCCTCAAACGCACCAGCGCCGCCTACAGTTTTGCGGTGTTGTTCATTGATCTAGACGACTTTAAAGGAGTCAACGATAGCTTGGGCCATCGGGTGGGTGACCAGCTGCTGGTGGAAATTGCCCTTCAGCTCAAAGCCTGCCTCCGCCCCCAAGACACCGTGGCCCGGCTGGGGGGTGACGAATTTGCCATCTTGCTGCACGAGGTTGCCTCGGGCGAAGCCGCCGTTGCGGTGGCCACCCGAATTCAGCAGGCGTTAGCCCTGCCGCTGCTGCGCGACCACCCGGAGGTGTGTTCGAGCGCCAGCATTGGTATTGCCCTAGGGACTGAGGGCGATGACAGTGTAGAGGCTATGCTCAACCACGCCGATATGGCCATGTATCGGGCCAAAGCCCTAGGCGGGTCGCAGTACGCGGTGTTTGATCCAGCCATTGATCCCGCTTGACAGCGGCCAGTGACAACGCTGGCCAGTAGGTAAGGGAGGCGATCGCCTGTGAAAGACCAGATTGACCTAACCTTCGCCGCTGCTCCCCATCGCACAACGAAAGGGAATGGCCTTGAACCCTTCACCTTGTACCCCACAGCTTTCACAAACCGCTAGGGATTTTCTTTGCCGTAGGCCTGCCAGGCTAGGTCGACTAGGCCGTTGACGATCGCAGCGGCAACTACAGGGCTGCCTTTGCGGCCGTTGATGGCCACATGGGGCACCATGGTGTCTTGCAGGCGGCCTTTGATCACAGCGGTTTCTATGAACCCGGCGGGGGTCGCGACCACCAGCGCCGGGCGCACCTTGTCGGCGTCGATCAGGTCGACCAGGGTAGACAGGGCCGCCTCTGAAGACCCGATGATAAAGATGCCTTCGGGGTAGCGCTGGGCTAGGGTTTCTACCCCCCACGAGGCCTGGCTTTTGCCCTTCTGAGGCCGGGTCAAGGCGTCCATGCTGCAATAGACTGGGTTGGCAAAGGTCTGCTGAATGCAGGGGGTAATGCCCACCTGCACCATGGGCACATCGACAACAATGGTGGTGCGGGCCGCCAGGGCTGCGGCCCCCGACTGCAGCGCCTGGTCAGAGAAATGAATGAGATCTTTGAAGGCAAAGTCGGCGGTGGCATAGATTACCCGGCGCACAATTTCGTATTCCGACGGCGAGAAGCTGTGGTCGCCAATTTCGGAGTCAATCACGCGCAGGCTTTGGGCATCGGTCACATGCCATTCCATAGGGGGCCGGTTAAGAGGGGTGGGTCAGTTTGCTGGGCTAAGTTTAGCCAGGTCTGGGGTGTAGCGCAACCAGCAGCGCGATCGCCACAGCTGGATCCCTCAAAGATTAGATCCCGAAGGCGCTGCGGACCACGTTCCTTAAACCCTACACCCTCGCCGCCGATTGTCCTGCTGTTGGGGTCAATGCCGGCCCAGAATAGTGCCCATGGCCGCTAACAGCCGCTCAACCTGGGGCGGCTCAATCCAGTAGTGGGTGACGGCTCGCAGGCGGCGATCGCCATACCCGCCGATATGCAGTCCGTACTCAAGCTTCAGCGCTTTGATCAAGGCTTCTGGGGAAATAGCAACTCCCTCAGCTAAGTCAAAAAACACCATATTGGTTTCAACCGCCGCTGGGTCAATTTCAATGCCTGGAATGGTCGCCAATCCCTGAGCTAGAGCCTGGGCGTTATCGTGATCGCTCTGCAATCGCTGGCTCATGGTCTTGAGGGCAATGATGCCTGCTGCAGCTAGCCCGCCGGCCTGGCGCATGCCACCGCCTAGCAGCTTGCGGTGGCGGCGGGCCTGGTGGATAAACGCCTCGCTGCCCACCAGCAGGGAACCCACTGGAGCGCATAGCCCCTTGCTGAGGCACACGCTCACCGAATCGACATGGGCGGTAATGTCGGTGGGCTCGACCCCAAGAGCGGTGACGGCATTGAACAGTCGCGCTCCATCTAAATGCACCTTGAGATGATGCTCGTGGGCTAGGGTGCCGATCGCGGCAAAGTACTCGGGCTCGATCGCCGCGCCATTGTTGCCGCCGGAGCTGTTTTCGAGCAACACCAGGCGGCTGTGGGGCAGGTGTGGATTATCCACTCGAATTGCTGATTTGATCTGATCGATCGCCATGCGGCCTCGACTGTCGGTAGGCAGCGGTCGAGTGGTGATGCCGCCCAGCACAGCGATGCCGCCCGCCTCCCAGCAGAAGGTGTGGGCGTCTTCGCCGAGGATGGCTTCGTCACCGCGCTGGGCGTGGGTGAGGGCGGCGATCAGGTTGCCCTGGGTGCCGCTGGTGACAAACAGCCCCGCCTCTTTGCCTAGCAGATTGGCGGCTAGGGCTTCTAGCTCGTTGACGGTGGGGTCTTCGCCGTAAACGTCATCTCCCAGTTCGGCGGTGGCCATGGCCTCAACCATGGCGGGGGTGGGCCAGGTGACGGTGTCGGAGCGGAAGTCTGTGGCGGGGTGGATGGTGGACATGGGAGGGGTAGGGGTAGGGGGTGGATGGGTGGGGGGTGGATGAGTGGTCGGGTAGAGGGTAGGGGACGGGGCTTTCAGGATGGATACTTGTTTTGCACTGTGGGGTTTTCTTTAGGGCTGTAGTTCCTCGATGATGCGGGCGGGGCTGACGAAGGATAGGCCCTGCTGGGAGGCGGTGCTGATCATCACTGCTTCGATGACTGGGTTGCTGACGGGGGCAGCGGATTGCCAAGTGACGATGAAGTTAGCTCCTACCCCGCCTGCGACGTTGGTACGATCGACAACGACTTCGGTGGAGGCGAGGGGGGCGAGCTGAATGGGGGCATCAAGGTAGGTGACGAGGCGATCGCCTCCTGAGTTGTAGTAGTCCAGCGTGGTGATGGTGATGGGCTGGTTGCGATCGCTGTTGCGCAAACTCAGGGTCACGGTCAGTTGAAAGGTGCGATTGGCTTCGGAGTCAAAAATTTCGGAATACACCGGTACGTAGAGGGTTTGCCCCTGCACCGCCGAGGCGGGAGTAGTGGCTAAGACGGTGACGCCGGGGCGATCGCTGAAGCGCTCCTGGGCAGAGAGCAGGGAGGCTGGGCTGGTTGCTGGGGTTTGGATTGCGCAGGCCGACAGCAGACTCAGGCTTAAACAAATCAGCGCTACTCTAAAGCTCATCATTAGACGGGTTCCTCTGATTAGTTGACCCACGCGCACCGACAGTATCACTGGTTGCTCAGGCCGCTAGCTCGGCTCGGCGATCGCCACATACGCGCCCAGACCAATCATGGTGCAGCCTGATGTGAGGCGCTGACCGCGTCTAAAGCTGCCGCTCGTCCGCAGTCTCTGCCCCAGCGGTCCGGCGAAAGACGCCACAAAAACATCCACTGCCAGATTCAGAAAATCTGTAATCAAACCCAGCACCAAAAACTGGGTAAAAATACTCCCGCTTTCAACATTGATGAACTGCGGAATAAAGGCCAAAAAAAACAGTGCCGTCTTCGGGTTGAACACCTCAGTAATCACGCCTTGATAAAACGCGCTGCCTCGACGGGGCAACGGTACAGCAGCATCAGCATTGACGAGTAGCATATCTCGACTCAACAGCGTGCGCAGCCCCAAATAAATGAGATAAGCAGCGCCGGCATATTTCACCAGGGTGAACGCCACAGTCGAGGTCATCAGCAGGCTAGAAATGCCGACAGCGGCGGCAAAAACATGCACCAGCCCGCCGACAAACAGGCCCAGGGCCGATGAAATGCCCTCAGATTTGCCGCCGTTGAGGCTGCGAGCCAGCGTGTAGAGAATGCCCGGCCCTGGCGTAATGCTGAGAACAAAAGCGGCGGTAAAAAACAGACTAAGCGTTGCTACATCGGGCATGTCAATCTCCGTTAGGTTGAAGTCTTCTATCTAATATCCGCGGTTCTCCAATATCTACAATGGCGACCCAGCAGACTGTGCCCTACTCCCCAAACCGGGCGGTTCGGCGTTTGGTGCCAAACAGATGGGCGTAGACAAACGAAAACTCGCAGCCCGCAAAGAAAATTTGACAGGCCAAAAAGATCCACAGCATCAGAATCATCACGCTGCCGATCACGCCGTAGGAGACGAAGCGGCTGCCCAGGGTAATGACGCTGTTGCTGACCAGCCACTGCAAGCCCGCCAGCAGCAGAGTGGTGAGCAGGGCCCCGGGCCAGATGTCGCGCCAGGAAAGTTTGATTGAGGGCAGAATGCGGAACAGCCCGGTGATCGCAAAACCCAGCGCCAAGAATGACCAGCCTGCTTCCAAGCTTTTGCCCAAAATTGCTTCGTCAATGGTGAGGAAGTCAAAGGTGGCCTGAAAGGTGTTTACCAGGGTGAGAATGACCTTGATGACAATCTGCGACAGCAGCGAGGCCAACAGCAGTAGCGCTGTGGCGATCACTAGTACAAAGGCCGACAGTTTGTTGACAACAAAAAACAGCGCTATGCGGGCCGGCGACCCCGCTTCGCTGACGCGGCTGGGGGTTTCCCAGATTTTGTTCACCGATCGCTTCAAAATCGCAAAGATGGTGCTGGCGGCAAACAGCAAGATGCCAAAGCCAATTAGTCCTGCCCCAACGCTATTTTCGTTGAGGGCGATGATGGTGTCTTTGATCAGATCGTGCACCTCGGGGGGCAGGTAGCGCACAATGATCTCCTGCATGGCGACCAAGGCCTCTGAATCGGGGCCAACCAGCGCCCCCACCACGCCGAGAATCACCAGCAGCAGCGGAAACAGCGAAAACAGCGCGTAGTACGACAGCGCCGCCGCCATGCCGGGAACATTGTCGCGATCCCACTTCAGCCAGGTTTGAATCAGCAGCTGGGCGGGTTTGGAGGGCAGCACCTGGGTGCGCAGATAGGGCAGCAGGCGCGATCGCACGTATTGCAGCATAGGTGACGGGCAGAGCAACCGAGGCTATTATCGCCTACCCCCAGAGCCGGTGCAGAAGAGAGCGATACATCTAGTAGTCTGCCAGGCCAAAGGTGACAGGTTAGAGAGGGCATAGGGTTTAAGGGTGTCCAGTTCAAGGTAGGTCATGAACCGGACACCTTAAACCCTACACCCCTAGCTGTTAGAGCTTGTCACAGTCAGCTTGGCTAAACACTAACCGCCGGTTGCCGGTGGCGGCTGCACCAGCGTGGCGATCGCGCTCACCAGCAGGTCTGGTTCAATGGGTTTGGCTAGGTGCAGCTGAAAGCCAGCGGCCAGGGCATGCTGCTGATTGATCTCTCCCGCGTAGGCCGTCAGGGCGATCGCAGGAATATTGCCGCCCTGGTCGTGGCGTCTTTTGCGGATTTGCTGAATCAGCGCGTAGCCATTCATCTCCGGCATGCCGATGTCGCACAGTAGCAGGTCGGGCACAGACTGATTGAGCTGGCCGAGAGCTTGCAGGGCTGAGGCGGCAACGGCTACCTCGGCCCCCGCCTGGGTGAGAACGAAGGACGCCAACTCCCGCATGTCGGCCTCGTCGTCTACGACTAAGACCTGTAGCCCGGTTAAGTCGGTCGCTTTTTTTAACGGTTCAGCGGCAGAGGGTTGATCCTGCCCTTCTAGGTTGAGGGGCAGCAGCACCGTAAAGGTCGCGCCCAGGTTTTGTCCCGGACTGTCGGCCCACACCATCCCGCCGTGCAGTTCGGTGAGCTGGCGCACGATCGCCAGGCCCAAGCCGAGGCCGCCAAACTGTCGGGTGGTGGTGCCGTCTTCTTGACGGAAATAATCAAATACGTGGGGCAGAAAGTTGGGATGAATGCCTTTGCCGGTGTCTCTCACCTGAATTTGAGCATAGGCGTCAACCTGCTCTAGGGTGATGGCGACTTGCCCACCCGCTGGGGTGAACTTGACCGCATTGGAGAGCAGGTTCCAAATCACTTGTTGGAGCCGGTTGGTGTCGCCTAAAACCTGGCCCGCGATCGCATTCAGCGTGGTTTGAATGCGAATCCGTTTGGCTTCCGCCGCCAGGCGCACGGTTTCAGTCGCCGCTTCAATGGTGGTGACGAGATTTACTGGGGCTACGGTCAAAGTCAGCTTGCCCTGCAAAATGCGGGAGACATCGAGCAGGTCTTCGATCAGCTGCGCCTGGAGTTTGGCGTTGCGCTCGATGGTTTCTAGGGCTTGGTCAGTTTTAGCGGCATCCAGCTGTCTGCTGCGCAATATTCTGGCCCAGCCCAAAATCGGATTTAGGGGTGACCTGAGCTCATGAGACAAGACGGCCAAGAATTCGTCTTTGATGCGGTTGGCGGCTTCGGCTTTGGTGCGATCGCGCTGGGCCGCCTGATAGAGCTGAGCATTTTCGATCGCCAATGAAGCTCGGTGCGCCAATTCTTCTGCGAGCTGCAAATCTGCGGTGGTGTAGCGGCGGCCCGACTCCGCCGAGATAAACGAGATCACGCCAATGATGCGGTCCTGGGTGCGTAGCGGCACCGTCATCACCGAGCTAAAGCCCACCTGTCGCAAAATCTCTAAATGCTCAGGGTCTTTGGCGGCATGGACCAACAGCTCATCGGGAATTTCAGGCACCAGGTCGGGTTGCCCAGTGCGCAGGGTCAGGGCGGCACCGCGCTCTGCATTGGTATCTAGGGGATACTTGTCTCGGATTTGGTGGGCCCATTCTAGCTTGGCCGGGTCAACGTGGGCCACGGCAATTTGGTCGATTGCGCCATTCTCTTCCACGATGTGAACGGTGCACCAGTCGGCCAATTTCGGTACGGTGAGCTGGGCAACTTTCTCTAGGGTCGTTTGGTAGTCGAGGGAAGAGGCCAGCACGGCGCTCGACTCAGCGAGATACTGCTGGGCGCGCTCTAGTTTGACGCGCTCTGTGACATCAATAACGTAGGCTAAAAGTCGTTCTACCCGCTGATTTGAATCAACCGTTGGCAAATAGTAAACGTCGTAATAGCCGGGGCGGCGATCCTCATGGCCAGGGGCATTGAGGGGCAGGTTGGGCGAAATAAACGGCTGTCCCGTGGCATAGATCTGGCGAATAACCTCGACGATGGCGGGGTCAGACGCACCAAATAGGTCTGCAACGGATTTACCCAGGTGATGGTCACGGGGCAACCCATTGATCCCAGCCATGGCGTCGTTGATGGCGATAAATTGCTGCTCACCGTCTAAGAGCGCCAGCCCAATTGGGGAGGTGTCAACCAGGGTGGCCAGCTGCTGTTGGGCAGCTTCAGCCTGGGCCCGGGCTAGCCGTTCCCGCCCGAGCAGTTGTTCTCGCTCCTGCTCGGCTCGCTTACGATCAGTGACATCCATCACCAACGACAGGATAGAGGTCATCCGTCCCGACTCGTCTTTAAGGCTGGAGTTGTACCACTCGCAGTGAACCACGGCGCGATCTTTGGTGTAGTTGCGGTTGGAGGAAAAAATGTGGGACTCTTCACCGTAAACTAACCGGCGGCAGGATTCAGTAACCGGTTCTAGATCGTCTTCATAGACAAGGGGGATCTCGGCTAGCGTTTTGCCCAGCATTTCGTCGGCCCGCCAACCCAGAATGCGCTCTGCACCCGCCGACCACCGAGTCACGCGAAAGTCTCGGTCCCACTCGATCACCGCCATGGGGGTGTTTTCAACGTGGAAATTGAGCTTCTGCAGCGCCTGATGCAGGGCCTCCTCTGCTTGCTTGCGCTCGGTAATGTCGATCACCGCTCCGAGCGACTGCTTAGGATGGCCTTGAATATCGTAGGAAAACTGCCCCCGAACCTCGACCCAGCGAGTGGAACCATCGGGCCAGCGCAGTCGATATTCGTGGTGGTAATCGGTGCGATCTCGAACCGCCTGCTGGAGCTTTGCCCTGGTCAAGGCTAGATCGTCGGGATGGACGCGATTGGCCCACATTTTGTAGCTCGGCTCGCATTCGTTGGGCTGGTAACCCAGGATGGTGAAATGCCCAGCCGACCAGCGGATGGTGCCAGTTTGCATGTCCCATTCCCAAGTGCCCATGCGGCCGATATTGAGGGCGAGCTGGAGCCGTGCTTCGCTTTCGCGCAGGTTCGCTTCGGCCCGCGATCGCTCTACGGCCAGCCAGGTTTTTTCGGCGATGCGCTCCATCAGGGCCACATCGTTTGCCGTCCAGGGGCGGGGTGCCGCATGGTGCAGCACCAGTAGGGCAACGAACCGCCCGCGCTTGACCAGGGGCACGCAGAGCAGCGATTGGGTTTCAATGGCGGCAAAAGCCGCCTCGCCAACGCCAGCGGTGCGGGGGTCGCGAGCGACATCGTCGACCACAACGGTTTTGCCCTGCTTTAACTGGGCAATGATCTCAGCCCCAAACGAATCCATGTGGTGCTTACCCACAACACTGATGACGCCGTCGCAGTAGTCGCGATCGACGATCACATGTTCTTGGGCCTGATCAATTTCACCGTAGGCACAGCGCGTGACGTTGAATTGCTTGCCGGTGGCGTTGACGACCTGCCAAACAATTTCCTCTGGGTCTTGCAGGGTGCGAGCGGCATCGTTCAGTTCAATCAAAAATTTCTGCTGCTGTTCTTTGCGCTGTAACTCTGCGAGTAGGGCCTCGCGGTTGGCTTCGATTTGCTTGCGCTCGGTAATATTGATTGAAACCCCGGCCATGCGAACAGCTTGCCCAGATTCATTGAGATAAATCTGTCCCTGACCCTTGAGCCAGCGCACCTCACCGTCGGGAGCGACCACGCGATATTCTTGGGCAAAAGTCTGGTTTCCCTCCAGGGCCTCTACGGTCGCTTGCCTGAGCAGTGGACGATCCTCTGGGTGAATGAGGGCCCGAAATGCCTCTGTGGTGCCGACTTGCATGCCCCAAATTTCTTCGGCATTAGGAGAACACACGACCTGATCCGTTTCTAGATCCACATCCCAGGCCACCATTTGGGCCGATGAGAGGGCTAGCTGTAAGCGTTCTTCGGCCTGCCGCAGGTTCGCCTCAATCTGCTTGAGACGGGTCACATCCTGAAACATGCCAATGCCGATCGCCGGATGCCCATACATGGCGGGCAATATTTCTCCCCAGCAAAGGGTGGCCCGCACGCCGTCAGGGGTATGCCAGTTCATCTCATAGTTCTGTAACTGCTCCCCACGGGCAACTAGCACGGCTGGCATTTGTTCAGTGGCAATGCGATCGCCCTGAGCATCGGTGCAGTAATAGGCGCTGGCGTATTCCTCTAGAGATTTGTTTTTAGGTAGATCACCGCCGGCTAACTCATTCGCTATTCGGTTAGCAAAAATCACTTTTGCGGTTTCTGGTTCAATAAAAACGGTCGGCGTTGGCATTGAATCGAGAACGGCTTCTAACCATTTTTGCTGGTTTTCGAGGTGTTCCGCCTGCTGCCTGAGGAGCTTTTCGGTTTGCTGGCGTTCGGTAATGTCTTGAAACACTACGGCGGCCGCCAAAATTTGCCCTTGCCCATCTAAAATTGGGGCGGCATTCACTGTAATTACGGTCCGTTGACCATCGTCCTGGCGAAGCTCCATCTCCTCGTCGGTGACGACTTCGCCGGTTCTCAGCGATCGCGGCAGGGGAAATTCATGGGGCTCATATTTTTGCCCATCGGGGCGAAACGCTTCAAAGGGAGTGATGGGTACATAGGCTTCTAGTTCGTAGGACTGCTCGTAGCTACAGCCCAAAATTTGTTTCGCCTGCTCATTGGCTAGGATCAATTTGTTAGACCCGGCCTCAGCAATCAGCACGCCCGCCGGCATCTGCCGCAGCACCGCTTCAAACTGGGCATGTTCTGTTTCCAAATCGCGGAGCAGTCGCTCCCGTTCTACCTCGGCCTGCTTGCGATCGGTCACATCTCGAAAGTAAACCGCGATTCCTTCAGCGGACGGATAGGCTTTGACCTCCAGGCAGCGTTGAAGGGGCTCGCCAAACTCTTCCCAAGCCACCGGAATTTGCTCTGCGATTGCCCGGTGCATGGCCTCGTAGGCCACCCCACCCACTAGCTCCGGAAAAACGTCGTTCCAAACCTGTTTGCCAATCAAATCTTCAGGGGCTTTGTGCAGAATTTGGGCCGCGGCCTGGTTGACGTAGGTGTAGTGCCACTGGCGGTCAAAGGCCACAAACGCGTCGGTGATGCTTTCTAAAATAGCTGCGACTTTGTGCTCTGTCGCCTGCTCGACTGGGCCTGGCGTATGGGCTAACCGCGCTTCTAGCGCCTGGTTCTGCTGCTGTAGCTCAAGTAGTTGGTTTTGCAGCCGTACAACTTGAGCATTGTCTCCAGGGTCGCAGACAGCATGCTCTGCCTCTAAGCTGCGGGCAAACTGCTCGATTACTTCAGAGCGAGAAGTTTTCTGTTGTTGGGCCGTTTGCTCGAGCGATCGCCAAGCCGTGTGGGTTAGAGATAGGCTGACTCGATGCTTGGTCTCTCGCTCCCAATTGTTCACAAACTTCCCGCTCGCGTTGCGTTTCATGGAGGATGGAGCCGTATACATAAACGGTAAATCCATTCAACCCGACTTTGGCAAGGATATAAATCATCCTTTAGATAGACGTTTAACTTAAAGAGGTTTGCACGGGGTTGTATTCAGCAGTTGGACGGGTTGGCGGAGAGCACTCTGAGGTGCAGGTAGGGGAGAGTGTGATCGCACCTATTGCAGCGTAGGTGACAGGGCTAAAGAGTCCGAAGGTATCATCGCCCATTCTTGGAGAAGGTGCAGAAAAAGTTGGCACGACCAGTTGCCTAATCCTGATACAAAGTTGATCAACCGGGATAGCGTTCCAGTTGGCAGTTGCTAGTAGCCTTTTTTGCAACATTGACCGACTTCACCAGTCCGCTTCAACTGAGTTGTTACGTCGCGATCGCTTTCTTAACAGCCGTTGCTGTCATCATTCCCCACAACCAATCAATTTTGTATTTCTCAATTGAAACTTTAGCTAATCCTTCATCTTGGAGCATTCTTTGGCATTCACTTGTGCCATACGTCCTAAAATGAGCGCGATTGAAAAGGCGTAGAAAAATATCGCAAATACGACATGTCAGATAATCGTCGCACCAGTCTGTAATCACTAGATGCCCATTAGGCCCTAGAACTCGCTTTACTTCTTGGATGGCCTGATAAGGATGACGAAAGTAATGAAACGCATTGGTTGAGATCACCAAATCAAAACTCTCGTTTGGAAATGGAATATTATCTGCACTACCGATTCGCAACTCAACTGACTTCGGTAATTTCTGTCGAGCTACATTTAACATCTCTGCGGAAGGATCTAATCCGATAATCTCTGTTTCTGGATTTAGGCGCAAAAGGCACTGAATTAACGTTCCTGTTCCACAACCCAGATCTAAGATGCGCTCATGAGAATTGAGCTCTAAACGATGCATGGTCTCTTGAACAGTGGCATCAACATAAAATGACCAACGGCGATCGTACCAAGGCGCAAGACGGGCGTATTCCTTCTGAACAGGATCAGCGTGCATGTCCTTTACCTCCAACTAAATTACGAAAGATGTAGATCAAGTCCTTACGTTAAACCGACTGGGGCAAGCCCTGTGGGAAAATAGGCCCCCTACCTTTCAAAGGTTAGGGGGCTGTTGCCGCTCAGGGGTTAAGCCTTCAGACTCCATCCTTCACTGACCTCCTGTCTAGGCTCTGCAATATGCCCCCATGGGGCATGCCTAAGGAAACAGCCGGTGCATCTCTCAATGGTTCCTGTTCCTTATAATCGTTGCCGTGATGCCAAAGCTATTGGCTCAGTCTATAGGTGCGCTTCGCCGCCGTCGGTTTATGCAGCTGGCAGCGGCAGCGGGGATGGCGAGCTTAACCACCTGCCGACCGTCGGCTCGACCTCCTACAGATGGAGCGGCGATCGAGTCGGGCCAGAATTTTGACTGGCGTCAGTTTGCGGGTAATCAGATCGGGTTGCTACTGGATGATCACCCCTGGACCACGGGCCTACTGCCCTACCTGCCCGACTTTGAGGCCCTGACCGGCATCACCCTAAAGCCGCGCACGGTGGCGGAACCAGCCTATTTTGCGGAGATGGAGGCCCTGTTGCGGGCTGACCCTGTGCCGATGGATGTCTTCTTTTTACCAATGGATTCCACGGCCTACCGGCTGTGGGAAGACGATCTGCTGCTACCGCTGACGCCGCTGCTCAACAACCCCAAGCTGACGGCGGCTAACTACAACCTGTTTGACTTTCCTGAGGGGTTTCGGCTGGCGGCCATGTATCCGCCAGACAGCAGCAGCCCCCAGCTGTTTGGCATTCCCGCCACCTTTGAGGCGTACATTTTGTTTTACAACAAGCGCCTGGTGAATCAGTTTTTGGCGGGTCAGGTGCCCCAAACTATGGTTGAGCTGGTGCAGGCCGCGAACCAGATCAACGAGAGCGGGCAGGCTATTGGGGCAGTGATGCGTGGGGTTAAATCGGACGTCATTATCGATACGGTAGCGGGGATTGTGCTCAACGGCTGGGGAGCCGAGCCCACCCCGCTGCCCTTTAACCTCTGGTTCGACGGCGACTGGCAACAGCCTAGCCTCACCGATCCTCGCATTGTTGAGGGGTTGACCACCTACGCCCAGCTGATGCAGGCGGGGCCAGCCAACATCAAACAGATGAACTGGCCCGAGGCTACCCAGCTCTTTCAGGCGGGGAAAGCGGCGTTTTACATCGATGCCAGTCTGTTTGGGCCTGTCTTTGAGCGGCGTGACACTTCTGCGATCGCCGGTCAGGTGGGCTACACCGTGCTGCCCCGGGTTCACCAACAGAGCCTGACCGGTCACTGGCTTTGGGGGCTCGGCATTCCCCGGCTGTCTAGTCACCCCCAAGCCGCCTGGCTGTTTATTCAATGGGCCACCAGCCCGGAGATGGAAGCCAAAATTGCTGTGGCCACGGGTGGGGCACCCCGATTTTCGAGCTGGTTGACGCCGTCGGTCTACACCGAGGCGATCAACTTTGACTATGCTCTAGCCGTACAGACCGCCATGCAAACCTCGCGCCCGACAGCGGTGCTGCACCCCCGCTGGAACCAGGTTGCCCTGGCGATCGCGGCCACCATTCACGATATCTACGATGGGGTAGAGCCAGCCTTGGCCGCCGACCAGCTCCAGTCCACCGTGAGGCAGCTGATGGCGAGTGAGGGCCCGCCATGATCGGTCGTCTGCGGTGGTTTAGAACCATTCGGGCTCAGCTAATGCTGGGGTTTGGCATTATTTTGCTGCTGCACGGCATCAGCGCCGCCATTGGCTACGGCAGCTTGCAGCGGCTCCGCTTGCGCAGCCAGGCCACCCTCGACAACGCCGCTCAGCTGCGCGAGCTCAGCCTAGAACTAAAAACCAACTTTTTGCTGGCTCGCCAGGCTGAGGAGGCCTATTTTGATACCTGGCAAGGGGGCAACATCGACGCTAATGCCCGGGTGCATGTTCAAACCAACCAGGACTATTTGGCCCAGGCCCGCCAGAACTTAGCCGCTCTGAGGGAATTGGAAGCCCAAAACCCCGAGCTGGCCGAAGAATTTGCCCTACTGGACTCGCTGTTCGACAACTACGAATCGGCCTTTGAAACTACCACTCGCCGCATCGCGGAGGATAGCCTGAACCATGAGGTTCACCGACAGCTAAAGGATTTGCTCGCCATCCTACCCGACAGCCAGCGCGCAGAGATCACGACTTTGCGCATGCTGGTGTGGCAGCTGATGGCTCAGCAGCAGACCTACCTAAATACCCAAGACCCTGCCTATCTCGACGATCTGCAATCGAGTCTAGACCAGCTATCTGCCGCCCTAAAGCAGCTACCGTTGGAGTCGTTAGACCCTGAGGCCCGGGCGCTGATGCAAACCTACCGGATCTCCCTCAATGCCCTGCTGTTTCTCGATCAGCAGGTGCAGGTCAACCGCATCATTGCGGCCAATATCAACCAGGACATTAACGAGATTATTCAAACCGTTAGCGATCGCTCAGCAGCCCGCGCCGCTGCGGCCCGCCTAGAGTTAGACAACACTGCCAATCAAAGCAGCGCGGCCCTGCTGGCTACGGCCTTAACGGCCCTGGCCCTGGCGATCTGGGCCAGTGTTGTGCTGGGGCGGCGGATTATCACCCCCCTAACGCTGATGGCGATCGCCGCCGAGCGCATTGCCCAGCAAGATCTAAGCCAGCCCCTGCAACTCACCGGAGACAACGAATTTACGGCGGTGGCTCAAGCGTTTAACCACATGGTGAACCAGCTGCGGCAAACCCTAGACACCCTAGAGCAACGGATCGACGAACGCACTGTGGCTCTGGCCACCGCGAATCAGACGCTACAGCAGCAAACCTACTCGCTAGAGATTGCTCTGCAAAAACTGCGCCACAGCGAGGCTAACTATCGCCTGCTGGTCGACCATCTCCACGCTGGGGTGATTGTCCACGCTCCCGACACCACCGTTGTCATGTGCAACCAGATGGCGGTGCAGCTGCTGGGGAGGCCGATGGAAGACATGGTGGGCCAGCGGACTGACAATCCCCCCTGGACGATTGTGGATGAAACCGGCGCGGCGTTAACGCTCGATCACTATCCAGTGACGCAGGTGCTCGCCAGCCAACGCCCTCTGCAAAACCGCGTATTGGGTATCCGTCGCCTCCAGGCCCCAGACTGCACCTGGGTCTTAGTCAATGCATTTCCCACCTTTGACGATGCCCAGCAGCTAACCCAGGTGGTGGTGACCTTTATCGACATCAGCGATCGCAAATTGGCTGAAGAAGAACTGCGCCATCAGGCCCTGCACGACGCCCTCACCGGCCTACCCAACCGAGCCCTGTTTACTGAGCGATTAGAGCAGGCGGTGCAGCGGTTCAAACGCCACCCCGAGCAGCTGTTTGCGGTTTTGTTCATCGACCTAGATCGTTTTAAGGTGATCAACGACAGCCTGGGTCACCTGGTGGGCGATCAGCTGCTGGTGCAAATTGCCCACATTCTGCAACGCCACGTCAGGGCCAGCGACACGGTCGCCCGCCTGGGGGGCGATGAGTTTGTTATTTTGCTGGAGCAAGTCACCAGCTTGAACGAAGCCATCCAGGTGGTGGAGCGCATTCAGAGAGATATCAAAGCGCCATTTAGGCTGACGGGCCACACGGTGTTTACCTCTGCCAGCTTGGGCATTACCCTGGCCAGCCCCAACTACATTCGAGGCGAAGACATGCTGCGCGATGCGGATAACGCCATGTATCGAGCCAAGGCCCAGGGGCAATCCTCTGGCTACGAAATCTTCAGCCCGGCGATGCACACTAGCGCGATCGAGCTATTTGAGTTAGAAACCCATCTACGCCAAGCTTTGGAGCGCCAAGACTTCATTCTTCACTATCAGCCCATTGTCAGCCTGCGCGATCGGCAGCTACTAGGGTTTGAGGCGCTGGTGCGGTGGGTGCATCCCCAGCGCGGGCTAATTGCCCCCGGCGAATTTATTCCCCTGGCGGAGGAAACGGGGCTGATTATTCCCTTGAGCCAGTGGATTTTTGAGACCGCCTGCCGCCAGATGGCCGATTGGTGTCACCGGTTCCCAACCGTCGAGGAGCTGAAGATGAATGTGAATGTGGCGGCGGCGCAGTTTGAGCGGCCCGAATTTTTTGAGCAGATCAAGGCTACTTTGGAGCGAACATCGTTGCCGGCCACCAACTTTGGTTTAGAGGTGACCGAAAGTCTGCTGCTGCTGAACGTGAAGGGCGTGCTGTCAACACTGTCGAACCTTCAGAAGCAGGGGGTTGATATCAAAATTGATGACTTCGGCACCGGCTATTCATCCCTGAGCTATCTCAAACGCTTTCCCATCAATACCCTGAAGATTGACCAGTCGTTTGTTGAAAATATTGATGTTGACCACGACGATGTCAGCATCGTCAAAGCCATTATTCAAATCGCCAAGTCGCTGGGCATGACCGTGATCGCCGAAGGAGTCGAAACTGAGTTTCAAACCCGCCGACTGGAGCAGTTGGGCTGTGACGCTATTCAGGGCTACTGGATTGCGCCGCCGCTGCCCCCCGACCAGGTGGAAGCATTTATTCAGCAGCCTAGCCATAGATCGACCTAAACAGTTGCTATTCGCAGGGTGGATGGGGCTACCGGTTTCGAGCTGGCCAGCCGCTGGTCCCACGACCTGCGCCTGGCCAGCCGAAAAACTGGATGACATTAGCGCTATCGTGCTGGTACGCGCTCGCGCTCGCTTTACCGCCTTCCGGGTAGCCGGTCTGATCATCAAGCCCTTTGACCCGTTCACCCTGGCTCAGCAAATTGCTAACCTGCTCCATTGGGCGCTTTAGAATTGGTCACCAGCTGCATCTTCCGGTTACAACTGGTATAGCCATCGCCCGGACGGTTACGACATTCTGTATAACCCTCAGCCGCGATCGCTATCTGCCAGTGCGCCAACCCAGTTTTTGCCAGTAGCAGTGACTACTATTCGCGCAGTGGCCAACGCTATCCAGTACGTTTGCCAAGGGTCTGCTCTATGTCGTCACCATCTCAGCCAGGCTGCCCCATCACCGATTTAGTTAGCCAGTTCATTCAGGCCCGCGCCATAACCAAGACCCAGTATCAGGAGCTAACCACCCTAGTACTGGCCGACGGCACCATTGATGAGAGCGAGCGCAAGCAGGTCAATCGCCTATTCGACGCAATTCAGCTCGGGCGAGTGAAGATTTTGGACTAGGAAATGGGGTGACGGGGTAAGGGAGTGTTGGGGTGATGGGGTATTGGCAAAGCCTGACCAGAGGACTTAGGGATGACTCGCTCTAACTCCCCCACTCCGTTACCCTCCTACTCCATTACTCTCCCACTCTCTTACTCCATCACTTCCCTACTCCGTCACCCGCCCCGTCAGCGGCGAGCTAGCACTGGCTACCCCCTGCACCGGAATCCGCCCGGCGCGGTAGGCCAGGCGACCGGCGAGGGTAGCTAGCCCCATGGCGCGACCCATGGCAATCGGGTTGACGGCTTTGGCGATCGCGGTATTAATCAGCAGCGCATCGGCCCCCATTTCCATGGCTTCGGCGGCTTCGCTAGGGGCGCCAATGCCAGCATCTACTACGACTGGCACCTTGGCAGTTTCGATGATGATTTGAATATTAGCGGCGTTGCGAATGCCCTGGCCCGAGCCGATGGGTGACCCCAGCGGCATGACAGTGGCGCAGCCCGCCTCTTCTAACCGCTTAGCCAGCAGCGGGTCGGCGTTGATGTAGGGTAGCACCGCAAAGCCTTCTTTGACCAACTGTTCAGCGGCTTCCAGGGTGCCAATCGGGTCAGGCAGCAGATACTTGGCATCGGGAATGACTTCGAGCTTGACGAAGTTGTTGTCTTCTTGGCCTAGCAGTTTGGCCATTTCGCGGCCCAGGCGGGCGACCCGGATGGCTTCCTCGGCGGTTTTGCAACCAGCGGTGTTGGGCAGCATCCAGATCTTTGACCAGTCGAGGGCTTCGGCTAACCCCTGGTGACCGGGGGCGTTGGTCTGCACCCGCCGCACCGCTACGGTGACAATTTCGCAGCCGCTGGCGGCAATACTCTGGCGCATCACCTCAAAGTCGTCATACTTGCCGGTCCCGGTCATCAGCCGAGACGAAAAGGTTCGCCCAGCGATGATCAGGGGTTGGTCGGTCAAGTCGTTTTCTAAGGACATAGCCCCCAATGGGGCGGGGGTAGGCGGGGCGACATTGGTAAAGGTCATAGCTTGAGGGGTAGGAGAAACAGCGGGAAGGTTAGGAAGGGTTGGCGGGGCGGTGTGGAAGCGCTGCCAAGAGAAGGCATCTAAGCGCGGGTCTGGCTTGCCCAGCACTGCCTGAGCCACTAGCTGAGCGGTAATGGGGGTGAGCAAAATGCCGTTGCGGTAGTGGCCGGTGGCTAGGGTGAGGTTGGCGGCGGGGCCAGGGCCAAGGATGGGCCACTCGTCGGGGGTAGCGGGGCGGTATCCCCACCAGGTTTCTTCAAGGGTGAAGTCGGCCAGCAGGGGCAGCAGGGCGATCGCATTGCCCACCAACTGATGCACTCCGCCCGCCGTATTGTGGGGCGCGAACCCAACGTCCTGGCTAGTGGCCCCCAGCACAATACGACCATCCCGGCGGGGCACGATGTAGATGTCTTCGCCAAACAGTACCCGCTGTAGGGGTTGCGGTGTGCCATAGCCGAGGGGCACCCGCAGGCTCGCCATTTCGCCTTTCTTGGGAAATACCGGTAGGGGTAAGAGTTCGTGGGCCCAGGCTCCGGTAGCCAGCACCACCTGGTCAGCGCTAAAATCGCCTGCTTGGGCTGTGCAGACCTGCTCAACACGTCCCTGATAGTGGCGTAGGGCGATCGCTCCAGTGCCCTCGTGCAGAGTAACCCCCAGGTCAATCACCGCCGATCGCAGCGCCTGCACCAGCAGGCGGTTGTCCACCTGGCCTTCATCGGGGTGCCAAAATGCTCCCTGCACATCCCGTCCCAGGCCCGGCTGGTAGTAGGCCAAAGTTGTGGCATCCAGCCAGCTCTCGGTGGGTAGCTCTGGTGCCGTGCGGCGCGGGGCCAAAATGCCGCAGGGCCAATAGCCCGCCGACTGTCCGGTGAGTGCTTCTAATTTATTCACCCAGCTGGGATACAGTGCCAGACTGGCGAGGGCGAGATCGAGCATCGGCCCTGGTGGTAACCCTTCTGCCTGGGGGGCTAGCATACCCGCAGCGGCGTGGCTGGCAGCCTGCTGAAAGTCGCGGCTGAGCACAGTGACGGTCGCCCCCTGCTGTCGCAGCTCCAGGGCGATCGCCAAGCCAATAACCCCGCCGCCCACTACCAGGACGTCGCTTCCCTGATTTGCCATGCCGTTTAACTTAAGTGCTCAGCCTCATTTTAGGCCACTGGAGGGCGCGACGCCGCGTCTCTACCGCAGGAGAATGGGCCTACCACAGGGCTGGAATCGAGTCTAATTCGGGGTCGGTTGCCGGACGCTGGACCGCACCGGGCTGCACCAGGCCCGGCTGAATGGGCGCAATGTCGCCGCTCGTAGCGGGATAGGTGGTCGCCGCCCCGGTGCGGGGAATCACGTTGCCGGAGGCAGGGGTTGTGCCGTTGGCTCCGGTCGTCCCTGTGTTGTTTGGTGAGATGGTGGGGCGATTGCTGCCTTGGTCGGTAAACGAGCTGTTGCCCGTGGCCGCAGTGCCGTTGGTGCCCACCTCGCTCTGGCGCTGTACCAATTGACCAGCCTGTTCGAGGGGCAGTGCGCCCAAACCATCGGCATTCTGAGCAGTTGTATTCTGTTGGCTAGCGAGCCGTTCTCTTTCGGGGCGATCGCCCGAGAGCCGACTGAGGCCGCTCATCAGCATCAACACAAGACCCGCCAAAACGCCACCGATAATAAAGCGATTCATAGCCTTCCTCACCCATACCTACGTTCTATGATTGCGTAGATTGACCCCGTTAACCCGATGGACGCAGCTCCTCGCCTGGCTTTGCCCTCTTAATGTTACGCCGGTTGAAGAATTACGACCTCAATCCTGAGGTCATTAAAGTCGTCTAGGGAGTCTTGATCTTCAAAGTCAACCTCGTAGCGGTTGCCGTTGGTGTACCGAGTGCGTCTGACTTTCACCCCAAAGCCATCGCGCCAGGGGCTTCTGGCCGTCAGACGATTGTCGCCGTCGAAATAGTAGGTAAACACATCTGCCTCGGGGGCAAAGCGATACCAGCGGGTGGGGTCGTTATCAGTAATTTCTGCCTTCAACTGTGACTCGGGGGGAAGCTGATTGATGGGGCGAGGGCCAGCATTTTCTTGATAGACCCGCAGCCGCTGCCGAAATAGAGCATTACCACCATGGATGCGATACCACACCTGGTGAGGAGTCGTAAGGTTATTGGTATAAACCGAGTAGGCGGTAGCGGTGGGCATGCTCAGCATCTCGTACTGCCGCACGACGCTACCGAGGGGCGGGGGAGAGCCAGCGCTTTGCTGGGCCGGGGCTCGTAACCCCAAGGGCCAGATCAGCATCACGGTAACCGCGATCGCTAAAAACAAACTATTGACTATGCCGCGCCGTTTCATGCTCTTAGCCACCCGAAGGAATTTGTCCAAAGAATACCCTAGATGGCTAGGCCGAGAACACTGACGAGCCAGCTTGAGCTGGCCAGTGTTGCTGGAAAATGGCCAGCCAGGACAGTCATCCCACAAGATTTTTCTGGCGAGAAAGTAATCGGTCGGCAGGTGCGCTACCGTCCTGTGGGTCTCAAACGGTGCGGAGGGCCTCTTGCAGGGCCTGGAGGTCAGCCCCACAGATAATGGGCAAGTGGCGGGTGATTTTTTCAATCTCCCAATGCCACCATTGAACTTCTAGCAGGGCCTCAATGGTGGCTTCGTCGAAGCGGTAGCGAATCACCTGGGCGGGATTGCCGCCGACAACAGCGTAGGGAGGCACGGCCTTAGTCACCACCGACTGAGCCGCGATAATCGCCCCATCCCCCACCTGCACGCCGGGCATGAGGGTCGCGCCGTAGCCAATCCACACGTCGTGGCCGATGACGGTGTCGCCTTTGTGGGGCCATTCACTGGGCATGACCGACTCCCAGCCCTGGCCAAACACGGGAAAAGGGTAATTGGTAAACCAGTCGGTGCGGTGGTTGCCGCCGTTCATGATGAATTTGACGTCGGAGGCAATAGAGCAGAATTTGCCGATGATCAGTTTGTCGCCGACAAAGTCGAAGTGGTAGAGCACGTTGCGCTCAAAGTTCTCAGGATTCTCAAAATCGTCGTAGTAGGTGTAGTCGCCGACGAGAATGTTGGGGTTAGTGATAAGGGTGTTGAGAAAGGCCGTGCGGGTGACGCCGGAGATGGGGTGGCGGGTGGTGGGGTTGGGTCCGTGCATGGGAGGGAGATGGGGGAGGTGAGGAGGGTGGGGGAGGTGAGGAGGGTGGGGGAGTAGGAGAGTGGGAGGGTGAGGGAGAGTGGGAGGGTGAGGGAGATGGGGCGGAAAATAGGGAGGTTATTTTTCGCCGAGGAAGAGGCCGCTTTCGGAGCAGACGCCGGCGAGGGGTTTGTCCCACACGTCTTTCGGCAAGCTAGGCAGGCGGGCGTATTCGAACACAATGCCCACGGTGGGAATGCTTTGCCAGGGGGGCTGGCTGAGCAGGCGATCGTAGTAGCCGCCGCCGTAGCCGAGGCGGTAGCCGCGCACGTCGCAGGCGACGGCGGGCACGAGGATGAGATCTACTAGGGAAAGGTCTACCTGGGGCGACCTGGGGTGGGGTTCAATAATGCCGTAGGAGCCTTTGCGCAGGGGCCAGCGGCTGTTGGCCGACCAGTAGTGCCAGGTCAGCTGGTTTTTATCGACGCAGCGGGGCAGCCCCCAGTGGGGATGGTGCGCTGTTAGGGGGCTGAGGTCGGGCTCTTGGCGAAAGCTGGTGTAGGCCAGGATAATGCGGCACTGGCGAAAGTAGCTCCAGTTGAGCAGGTGGGCGCAGATGCGATCGCTCTTCTGCTTCCACAGCTGGGGGGGAATGCTCTGGCGGGCGCTGATGAGGCGACGGCGCAGATCGGATTTGGCCTGATGGTTGAGATCGGAAGCAGAGGGTTGGGTCACGGGGGGCAGAAAACGGTCGGTGGATAGCCAACAGCGGCGCTAGAAATAAATCAGCAGGTTCAACCCTGGGATGGTGCGCGAGAGCGTCCACAGGAGCAGCGCTGTGTAGAGCAGACCCAACCCCCATTGATACCACACCAAAGCGGTAATCAGCCCCGGCACATGCTCGTCTCGTAATCGAATGTCATTAAAGCCAAATTTTAGCCAGTTGTTGAGACTAAAGTCTAAATAATTGAGCCAGTTCCAGCGGCGATCGAGCAGCAGGTAAGTGTAGCGATCGCGAAAAAACGGAAACTTCGGAATTACCGGCAGGCGGGCGATCAAGAGCCGCAGCTGGCGCAGGCTGCCGTCTTCGACAAAATAGCTTTCTGCCATCAAGTCATGGTAGCGCCCCCGCTTGATCAACAGACCAATCAGCACGGCGGGCACCGGCACTAGCAGCATAAACAAAAAGCCCAGGGTGAGCAGCGGGTAGTCGGCGGAGCGCAGTAGGGCATTGAGCCCCAGCCCCAGCAGCAGGCTACAGCCTCCCCCCAGCCACAGCCCCTCCGCCAGCGGCGGCAGAATTGGGGTGGCCCGGCGGCGACGGTAGCGATCGACCAGCCAAAACATCAGCGCAAAGGTAGGAATCGCCACCAGCCCCAGACCAAAGGTGAGGCCAAAGCTGGTGCCGTAGCGGCTCAGCACCACCAGCGCCCCCAGCCACAGCCACTGCAAAGCCAGGGTGAATCGCCGGGTAATGGGGAAAGTGTCGCGGGCAAAGATGCGATCGCGCACCTTTAGATACGCTGCCAGGTCAACCCCCGGCACGCTCAGCACCCCCTCAGTGCCAATAAAGGTCCGGATTTGGCGCTGGTTGACCACCGCTGCCGCCTGGGTTTCGGTAAAGCCCGCCCGCACCAGGGCCGCCACCGAAGCGGTGTTGACGTTGGTGCCCAGCAGCCGCTGCTGCCAGCTTTTTAGCCGTAGGCGCTCGGCGGTATAGGCAATCGAGTTAGCGTCGCTAATCTGCTCCTGATTGCGAAAGTTGCGCTCCAGGTTGCGCAGCAGGGTCTCGTTACCCGCCAGCTGCGGCACCGAAAACACCCGACCAATTTTGCCGGGGGTGCCCAAGATCTGGGTTTGCTCCAGACTAAACTCCAGACCGGCTACGTTCAGGTAGGCCCCTGGCAGAAATATCGCATCTCCCAGATCGACCTCGCCACCGACCATGGCGTTGCGCAGGTTGACCGGCTCGCCAAAGCGGGTCTGACGCAGCACCAGCGGCGCGTCAAAGCGGGCTTCGGTAAAAAATAGCGCCTTGGCAAAGTAGCTGCGCACAAAGAAGGCGCTGCTCTGCCACACCGTGCGGGCAAAGTCGGCCACCCCCTGCCACTGCACTCGGCCAAAGTTTAGATCGCCCGCCAGCACCGCCCGACTAAAGTTGGCATCGGCCTTAAACTCGGCTCCCTGAAAGGTGGCACCGCTGCGCAGCTGACTCTGATCAAACCGGGCTGGCTCAAAAAACAGGCTGCCCTTGGCCTGCAATCGCTGGCGAAAGTCGGCCCCCGAAAAATTTACCGCTTGGTTGAAGCGCGCCCCGCCCACAGAGAGCCCCTGCTTAAACACCGCCCCGCTAGCCAGCACTCGCCCCAAAAAGAACGTGTCGCCCCCCAGCACCTGGCCCGTGAAGCGGGTCTGCACCGCCACCAGCGGCGCTTTGAACAAATAAATTTGCTGGCTGCTGCCCTGCCCCTGAATCAGCAACGATTGGGAGAGCCGGCTGAGCTGAAGCAAGCGCTGGCGATCGCGCCTCAGTTGCGCCCGCCCAGCATCGCTCAGCAGCGGTGAGAGGTTGTCGCCATAGAGGGGTTCGCGCTGGCCTAGGCGCTGCAAGTCGAGATCGCCCTGCACTATGGCATAGCTGAGGTCGAGCGCTGGGGTCGTAGCCGGTTTTTGCAGCCCGCTGCTCAGCAGTCGGTAAAAGCTATCGGTCAGGGGGCTGTCCGGCCCTAGATCGATGGTGTAGTAGCGTAGGTCAATGGCAGGCCTGCCCTCCCGCTGCACTGGGGCCGCCAATCGCTGGCGCAACAGGTCCAATGTCAGAGGTGGGTGGCTATCAGCCGCCAGGGCCGGGAGCGGCTGAGCGATCGCCACTCCCGTCACCAAAACCACAAGTCCCAACCAGGCTATCCACCGCCGCCAGGGGTTAGGCACCGAACCCTACAGCGCCGCCTGCTGGCCAACATACATAGCCCGCAGCACCAGGGCTGGGTCAACCCAGTTGTCTTGATACTTTAAGGCCCAGTGCAGGTGCGGCCCGGTGGTGCGGCCCGTCATGCCCACTCGGCCAATGCGCGCCCCCGCCGGAATGGCCTGGCCCGCCCGCAGCTGAATGCCGCCGTCGCGATCGACCATGACCTTGTTCTGGCCACTGCCCTCCACATGCCCCTGCATGTGGCAGTAGATGTGGGTCCATTCCCCCGATTTAATCGCCATGGAGGTGCCGCAGGCCCCGTCGCCTTCAACCCATAGCACTTCGCCCGCCCACCAGTTGCGAATATAGCTGCCGTTGGGGGCTGCTAAGTCAAGGCCGTAATGAAAACGAGAGCCACCGTTGTAGGGGTCGCTGCGGTAGCCAAAGGGGGAGGTGTAGGTTTGGAAGTTCTCGACCGGAAACGAGGCTCGAGTCCAGAGCGCAGCGGTCAGGTCTTGAGCGTTGGCCACCGGTACCGAGCGGGGCACCGCTACTGAGATTAAGAAGGCTGTAGCCAACCCTAGCCCGAGCAAGGCTCTGCGGCGAGGTCTTTGCCTCCAACCGCTCGCCAAACTACGAACTAAAGTCTTAACCACGCCGGGTTTGAATTGAGCAGCAGAAGTCAGTCTGGGGAGATTGCAGAGTCGCCAATTCATGGTGTAAATCGCGATCGGAGGAGCAGCGAACGTCGCCAATTAGCTTATCCCAGATCTCAGAAGTGGGACACTTTTCAAATTGGATTTTTACTCACCCCCGAGAAATGGTGAGCGGTGCATGAATTAGCCTGTTTTATGCTGCCAAAATTTCGTTAGAGCGAAATTAAAGATTGCCGCAATATCCCCAGGCTGGGACCATAGGGAGAAGCCCTTCTATCCCCTGTCCATCGGCTTTCTGCCAGACTCAACCGTGAGCCAGCGCTACACTGGATGCCCCTTACCTGAGCTAGAAACGGGACAGGCCAAGTTGCAATAAGCTTTGTTGCAGCAAAGCTACATTGGTTGATGAAGTTCCTTGGGGAGATGCTGACGCCGAACTGACTATATGTCGGCGTTGGCTGAGGATTCTAGAGACAGTGGGCGAGTTTCTCAATTAGGCGATCGCATTCCTCAAGGGTGTTGTAGTGCACCATGCTGACCCGCACCACGCCCTGCTGGGGCAGCAACCCCAAGTCTTCGATTAGCCGCAGCGCATAGAAGTGGCCGTAGCGAATGCCAATGTTGTGGGCGTCGAGCTGGGGTGGAATTTGGTCGCTGTTCACCCCCTCCACCACAAAAGAAATGGTGGAAACGCGCTCCGTCGGGTCGGCGGTGTCTCGACCGATAATGCGAACTCCGGGCCGACTGTGTAAGAACGAGAGCAGCCGTTCGTTGAGCGCTCCTTCATGCTTTTGAATCAGATCAAAGGCTTGGGCAATGGGGTCAGCATCACCAGGCTCGCCATGGTGCCGTGCCAGGGCTGCAAAATATTCGGTGATTGCCGTCAGGCTATAGCTCAGCTCGTAGCTGCTGCCCCCCGGCTGAAATTTGTAGGGTATCGCCGTGTCGTCGATGAAGTAGTGGTTGTAGCCAGGCAGGGCCAGCAGCAGCTCTTTTTTGCCGTAGAGCAGCGCCATGTGGGGGCCATACACCTTATAAAGGCTAA
This sequence comes from Leptolyngbya subtilissima AS-A7, assembly GCF_039962255.1. Classification (NCBI taxonomy): domain Bacteria; kingdom Bacillati; phylum Cyanobacteriota; class Cyanophyceae; order Leptolyngbyales; family Leptolyngbyaceae; genus Leptolyngbya; species Leptolyngbya subtilissima. Next base: position 215,561 of record NZ_JAMPKY010000011.1, read on the forward strand.
AGGTGTAGAAATCGACATCGAGAGCTTGCACGTCGATGCGACGGTGGGGTGCAAAGGCGACCCCATCGACACAGAGCAGAGCCCCGTGGGCGTGGACGAGATCGGCGATCGCCCGCACCGGATGAATGCTGCCTAGAACATTTGACGTGTGGGTGACGGCGACTAAGCGAGTTTGCGGTGTCAGCAGAGCTTCCAAATCCGCCAGATCGAGCTCAAAGGTAGTGGGGTTTACCTGCCAGATTTTGACCACAATGCCCTCGCGCTCTAGCTCCACCCAGGGGCTAATGTTGGCCTCGTGGTCGGCATTGGTGACGATAATTTCATCGCCCGGTTCAAGGGTCGGGCGAAAGCACTGGGCCAGCATGCGCAACAGTGCCGAGGTACTGGGGCCGAGCACCACCTCTGCTGGGTCGGCGGCGTTGATCAGTGTGGCCATGGCCTTGGCCCCTGCCGCTACTCGCTCCGTCGCCAGCTGCGACACGGCGTAGCTAGCCCCTAGCTGCACGTTCGACTCGTAGAGAAATTCGGTGATGCGATCGACCACGGGCTTGAGAATCTGCGCGCCGCCCGCATTGTCAAAAAACACCCAGTCGCTCGCCAGTGCGGGGAACTGCTGACGGACAAAGTTGAGATCGAGGGTGGCGGGGGGATTGTGGGTAAGGGGCAAGGTTGACTTATCCAAATGTTCTTGCAGGGCGGGTTTGACGCCATGGGAGACGTTCTGATCGCCTCTCAAGCTCCCCAATTCTAAAGGGATCTACAGCGAGTGTGGGCTTGAGCACTCCCAGGCGTGAGGAATCGGTGACGAGCTGGGTGTACGGGCCTGCCGCAAGGAATTGTCTTTGACAAATTGAGGATGATACCCAACTAAATTCCAATTGCCTGGTGTCATGGGTGAGGCCGCGATCGCCAACCTCATTTGTTCCAGGTTCAAATCTGGCGACCTCCTATAAACCAACCCGCTCCGGTAATATTTTGGGATGACTGAAACCCCATCCCTTCCCCAGATTCCGTCCCAAGCGTGGCAACGACCCCTCGGCCAGCCGTGGGAGCACCACTACATCGTGCGCTACGCCAGCAACCTCGACGATGGGCCCAACCACGGGGCTCCCCTAGGTGGACTGGGGGCGGGCTGTGTTGGGCGATCGCCTAACGGTGACTTCAACCTCTGGCACATGGATGGCGGCGAGCATGTGTTCCAGAGCTTCCCGGGGTGTCAGTTTAGCCTGTGGGAGCAGGGGGGCGGCAGAACCCAGACCTACGCCCTCAGCACCCAGCCGCCCGAGGATGGCAGTCTGTCGTCGTGGTCGTGGTATCCGGCATCGACCAAGGCCTGCACCACGGGCAGCTACCACGCGCTGTATCCCCGGAGCTGGTACCGCTACGAGAATGTGTTTCGCGCCCATATCACCTGCGAACAGATTTCGCCTATCTGGCCCGATAACTATAGAGAGGCTAGCTACCCGGTGGTTGCCTTTGAGTGGACGGCCCACAACCCCACCACGACACCCATCACCCTGAGCATCATGGTGAGCTGGCAAAACATGGTGGGCTGGTTCACCAATACGCAAAAATCGCCCGAGGTGCTGCTGCGCGATGACGGCAGCCCCTACTACGACTACGTACCCGCGATCGCCCAAAGCACCGGCAACTTCAACGAGTTCATTAACGCCGACGGTCTTAAGGCGCTCGTAATGAACGGAGCTTGGCAGGGTGAACCTAAAGAGGGCGATGGCCAGTGGTGCATCGCCGCGCTGGACGACTCCAATGTAGAAGTTTCCTATGATCTGCGCTGGAACCCGGCGGGCAACGGGCGCGACCTGTGGGATTCTTTCGCCAAACTGGGGCGGCTGATGAATCTGCTGGATACCTCTCCGGCAGAGGCAGGCGAGCAGATCGGCTGTGCGATCGCCCTGCGCTTCACCCTGCAACCCGGCGAAACACGCCAGATCCCCATTGCCCTAGCGTGGGATTTGCCCGTCACAGAATTTGCCGCTGGGGTAAACAACTACCGCCGCTATACCGATTTCTTTGGCACTGATGGGCGGAATGCGAGGGCGATCGCTTTCGATGCTCTAACCGAGTACAAGACCTGGCAGCAGCAAATCACCGCTTGGCAGCAGCCGATTCTCGATCGGCCTGACCTGCCCGACTGGTTCAAAATGGCGCTGTTCAACGAACTGTACGACCTGGCCAGCGGCGGCACCCTGTGGAGCGCCGCTACTGAGGCCGACCCCGTGGGCCAGTTTGCGGTGCTGGAGTGCATCGACTACCGCTGGTACGAAAGCCTGGACGTGCGCCTCTACGGTGGTTTTGCCACCCTGTTGCTGTGGCCCGAGCTAGAGAAAGCCGTGCTGCGCGCCTTTGCCCGTGCCATCCCTGCCCAAGACGAGCGGCGGCGGATTATTGGCTACTACGTCACTATGGGGCTAGAAAATCCCCCCGCCATCCGTAAGCTGAAAGGGGCCACCCCCCACGACCTCGGTGCCCCCAACGAGCACCCCTGGGCGCAGACCAACTACACCAGCTACCAAGACTGCAACCTGTGGAAAGACCTGGGCAGCGACTTTGTGCTCCAGGTCTACCGCGCCTACCAATTCACGGGCGCGACGGATGTGGCCTTTCTCAAAGACTGCTGGCCCGCTGTGGTTGACACCTTACAATACCTGAAGCAGTTCGATCGCGACGGCGATGGCATTCCCGAAAACGAGGGTGCCCCCGACCAGACCTTCGACGATTGGCAGCTGAAGGGCATTAGCGCCTACTGCGGCGGGCTGTGGCTCGGGGCAATGGAGGCGGCGATCGCGATCGCCGAAATCCTCACCGCCGCTGGACTGGCCCCCGGCAACACCCCGATTCTGCTCAGTCAGTACCGCCGCTGGCTCGACAATGGCCTCAAGGCCTACCACCCCAAGCTGTGGAACGGCCGCTACTACCGCCTCGACACTGGCAGTGGCTCGGATGTGGTGATGGCCGACCAGCTTTGCGGCCAGTTTATGGTGCGCCACCTGGGCCTGCCTGACCTGGTGGAGGAGGAATTTACCCTGTCGGCCCTCGATGCCATCTACGACGCGTGTTTTGTGAAATTTAACCAGGTGGTCCAAAGCCAGGAACGGCCGCCCCAGCAAAAGTTTGAGGGGGCTCAGCTCGGCAACTTTAGCGCCGCGACGTTGAAGATGGCGATCGGTGCAGCGAATGGCGTGTTGCCAGACGGTTCTCCCGAAGACCCTGACAGCACCCACCAGCAGGAGGTATGGACGGGCATCAACTTTGGTCTGGCGGCGTTCTTTGCCCAGATGGGGAAGACGGAAGAGGCTATGGCGATCGCTCAATCCGTCATCCAGCAAATCTACGCCTACGGCCTACAATTTCGCACTCCAGAGGCGATCACCGCCCTGGGCACCTACCGCGCCTGCCACTACATGCGCCCTATGGCAATCTGGGGTTTGTACGATGTGTTAACCACGGGTCGGAATTTCTAGGCCGGGCTAGGATAGAAGGCGACGCAACGGCTTTCCTGTTGGCTCGTTTTCATTTAGGTCTGTTCCCTATGAAAATTACGCTCAATGTTGATGAAAAACTGCTTGAGGAGGCGCTGCAGCTCACGCAGCTCACCACCCAAGAAGAGTTATTGAGCCTTGCCTTACAGGAACTTGTCAAATCACGACGTAAGAAAAACTTGCTCGACCTAGCAGGGAAAATCCGTTTTTCTCCAGATTTTGACTATAAAGCTCTGCGCGAAACTCGTCATGTTGCTGATTGATACATCAGTGTGGATTGGTATCTTTCGCGATCGCAGTGGTCAAGTGCGCCAAAAGCTCGAAACCTTAATTGCCGCTCGTCAGGTCTTACTCAACCGATTCACTCAGCTTGCACTGCTTCAGGGCAGCTTAAACGAGCAAGAGTGGACAATTCTCTCGACTTATCTAGACGAACAGGACTACGTTGAGCTGACAGCTTCCTCTTGGCAAGCCGCTGCCCGCATTTACTATGACCTACGCTGTCAGGGCCTGACCGTTCGCAGTCCAGTTGACTGTTGCATCGCTCAATCTGCAATCGAAAACGATTTGCTTTTGGTTCACAATGATCGCGACTTTGAAACCATTGCCCAAGTTTAGATCGCTCCACAACCTTCGCTTTCAACCTTAAATCCTGTCTAACCCGAGACCTGCGCCTAAAGATGACCCGTAAAAGAAAATACACTTGAACTATATTTCTCGTCTTCCTTAACCTTATCCATTTGTCCGTCCGCCTAGTACCTACTCCCCGCCCATGCGCCCTGCTCCTCCCGATCGCAAACTGCCCGACCCGCTGCCGCCGCGCTATGTAGACCCCAGCGTTCCGGCTGAGCCTTGGCCTACATCAACCCCGCAACCTGTGCCGCAGCAGCCTCGTCGATCGCCCTTCCGTCCCATTCGCACGGTTTTCAACGCGTTGATTGGTGGCGCGGTGCTGGTGGGTATTGCAGCAGGGGTTGGGTTTTGGCGATCGGGCGATCGCTTTCTCGAAGGCGTGCGCATCATGCTGACCCCGGCCCCAGCAGAGCCGCAGGTGGATGTCCGATCCGTCGTCGTTCAGCAGCTGCGGGGGGCCAGCGAGCTGACCACGGCGATTTTTGCCATGGAGGCGGTGGTACCGACCAAGAGCGATCGCACCTTGGCGGGCTACGTGATTGGTTCCACCAACCTTCTCTATATTGCCTACGGCGAAGTGCGGGCCGGTGTCGACCTAGCCGAACTTACCGCTGCCAATGTCCAGGTGAGCGGGGAGAACTCAATTCAGATCACCCTGCCGCCGCCCAAGATTCTTGACAGCAAAATCGATCTCAGCAAATCAAACGTGTTTGACTACAGCCGCGGTTTTTTAGGCCTTGGCCCAGATACCGCCCCCGAGCTACAAGAAAAAGCTCAGCAGGAGGCGCTGGTCAAAATTGAAGAGGCCGCCTGTAGCGAGGGTCTGCTGGCCGAGGCCAACCGTCGCGCCGAAATCACGGTTGGTCAGCTCCTGGCCACTGCCGGCTTTGAAACCGTCACCGTCACCACCCAGCCGCCGACTAATTCCGCCTGTGCAGCGCCTGCAAATAGCGATACAGTGTTACCGGGTTTACCAGTACCCAATTTGCCCCCTGAAGAACCTGGCCAATAAGGATTCCCATGCTAGAGCTGTACCAGTTTGAAGCCTCCTCTTTCGCCGAAAAGATTCGGCTGATTCTCGACTACAAGCAGGTGCCCTACCACAAGGTCGAAGTAACCCCCGGCGTAGGCCAGGTCGAAGTGTTTCAAATGTCGGGCCAGCGCCAGGTGCCGGTGCTCAAAGACGGTGAGCAGGTGATTCCCGACTCCACTGCGATCGCCCTGCACATCGAAAAAGCCTATCTCGACCGGCCCCTGATCCCTACCGAGCCCAAGCAAAAGGGTCTGTGCCTAGCGCTAGAGAGCTGGGCCGACGAGGCGATCGTGCCCAAAGCTCGCATTGTTATGGTCGGTGCTTTTAAGCAGCATCCCAACTTTCGCACGGCGTTATTGCCCAGCTTTACCCCCGCGCCCTTGCGCAGCCTGGTAGGTGCTCTACCCGGCGACTTGCTCAACCTAGTTGGTACAGGCGTCGGCTTTGGCCCCGACGACATTAAAGTCGCCACCGCTGGCCTGCGTCAGGATCTCGAAGCCCTGGTGCTGATGCTGCAAAACAGCCCCTACCTGCTGGGCGATCAACCCACCTTGGCCGACTTCGCCGTGGCCGCTGCCACCATGTACCTCAAGTTTCCCACCGCTCAATATGTCGATCTGCCTGAGGGCATCGGCGGTAAGGGTGTCCCCGGTATTGCCGATGTGCCCGAATACAAAGCCTTCTTTGACTGGCGCGCTCGCCTGTATGCCGAGTTTCGCACCGCTCGCACCAATGTGCCCCCCGCCACCGGTTCGGCCAGCGGCCCCACCCCCATCAGCATCGACTAGGGTATGGCTAACGTCGCTGATGCCTTAGGAGCCGTGGTCGGCAGCGACTGCATCCTCTCGCCCACCGCCCTCGATCTGCCGGAATACCTGACGCCGCAGGCTATTGTCTGCCCCACCACCGAAGCCGAACTGGCGGCGGTGATGGCCTGCGCCCACAAGCATCGCTGGCGGGTGGTGCCCTGCGGCAGTGGCAGCAAACTGTCCTGGGGCGGTCTAGGTGCTGGGGTGGATCTCGTCGTGAGTACGGCCCGCCTCAACCAGGTGATCGACCACGCGGTGGGGGACATGACCCTCACCGCCCAGGCAGGGACAAAACTAGCGGATCTGGCTCCCAGGCTAGCCACGCACAACCAGTTCCTCGCTGTGGACCCTGCCTATCCAGAGCGGGCGACTCTGGGGGGAATTGTGGCGACCGCCGACACCGGCAGCCTGCGCCAGCGCTACGGCGGCCTGCGGGATATGTTGATCGGTATTTCCTTTGTGCGCTTTGATGGGCAAGTAGCCAAGGCGGGCGGGCGCGTGGTCAAAAATGTCGCGGGCTATGACCTGATGAAGCTGCTCACCGGCTCCTACGGCACCCTGGGAGTGATTTCTCAGCTCACTTTTCGTCTCTATCCAGGCCAAGACACCTCTAAAACCGTAGTGGTTACTGGAGCGGCGGGGGAAATGGAAGCTTTGGTGAATGCTCTACGCCTATCGCCGTTGACCCCGGTAGCCCTCGATATCCTATCCCCTGCCCTAGCTAGCTATTTGGGCTATGGAGAATTTGCCTTGGTAGCTCGATTTCAATCTATTGCGCCGGGAGTAGACGAGCAGGTTGAGGCTCTCTTGGCTGTGGTGAGGCCAGCGCTATCTGCCCAGGTGTTGCAGGGCGCGGAGGATGAGCAAATTTGGGCAGGGGTCGGTGCTGCTCTCTTCCCTCAATCTGAGGAACAGAACGAGGCGATCGTGGCTAAAGTGGGTCTACCTCCAGCTAAGGTCGTGGCTTGGCTCGACCAACTGCCCTCGGGTAGCCTGGCGCGCATCCATGGCGGTAGCGGCATTGGCACAGTGCGCCTGGCAGCGGCTACGGCGGACATGGTGAAGGAATTGCGCAAGGGCTGCACCACTAACCAAGGCTATTTCACCCTGCTCGAAGCACCTCTTTCCCTGAAAAAATCAGTGGACGTGTGGGGTTACAGCAGCAACGCTTTGAGCGTCATGCAAGCGATCAAGGCGCAGTTTGACCCCCACAACGGTCTTAGCCCAGGGCGCTTTGTGGGCGGCCTTTGAAGCAAATTGGCTGCCTCTATAATCTAAAGACTGTTGCTTACCCTCTCCATGCCGGAAGCCAGCGTTCAGACATTGCGCGTTGCTGAGGTGGCGTTTCAGGCCTTTGCCCAAGGGCTAGCCAGTGGTGAATGGTCACCATTCTTAGACCAGCTCAGCGATGATTTTACCTTTTGGTTTCCAGCGGGTTCCTTTAAAGGCTTAAACCACGGAAAAGAAAAGGCGAAAGCATTTTTTGAACTGGTGTCTAGCCTGTTTCCGGAAGGTCTCACCCTGAACGTTATTCAAGTAGTCTCTAATTCGACAACGGTTATCTTTGAGGTCCGTTCATCAGGTTTAATGGCAGGGCATCCCTACGAAAATCAGGCTGCGATCGCCTTTGATGTTAGGGACGATAAAATTTGCGCTTACCGAGAGTATTTGGGCGTTGTGTTTCAGCTTAACCAATAGTTTTAGTTGAGGCTTAAGCCATCTGAATTGTTTGTAAGCTGCCTTATCGCACGATTCTCAGCATTTTATTGCCGCCTTTCTGAAACTCGTAGGCAACAGCCTCTATCTGGACGCTGTAACCTTTGCTGGAGAATTCCTCTAAGGCAATATCTAAATATGGACAGGGTTCACAGTTGAGTTGAATCAAAGGAAAAATCCGCACTTCGGACGCAACCCGCAGCAGCTCATGAATTGATGCGATATGGAAGTCAAGTGTCAGGTGCTCTGCATACAAAAACAATAAATGAGAGCATAGGCATAAATCAAATCGATCGTCGTCAAAATCTAAGCTTGGCAAAGCCTGGTGCAAATATCGGCCCTCAGCTTTTCCTAATTCATAATCTGATAAAAATTTCTCCATGGCGTTGAGACGAGCCTTGCCCAAATCATCAGCATCGCAAAAATTCTTCCAGACGTAGCGATCGGCATTTTGCTTGACTTGAGAAATGATTGATTGGTAAGTGGCTCGCACCCGTTGCTCAATTTGCTCAGCCGAAAACTGATACACCGGGTCGATAGATATAACGGATCGCGTGAGTTCTGTCATCTCAGCATTAAAGCTGGCTGGACCATCGCCACAGCCGAGAATTTTCAGAGTTAAATCTGCCTCTGACAGACTAAACATTGCCTTATATTCATCTAGCGTTCGGCCCCAGGGAACAATCTCGCTGAGTTTCATGGGTGGAGAATCAGTCTCGAAACGGTAGTTCAGGGTGAGAAGCTAGTGTGCCATAGCAACCTGCACAACGGGTCAAACTGCTTTAGATTGCGCTAGCCAGGCTTGTACCGACGGTCGTTGCCACTGGTGCTCCACGTACTCTACCAGCGGTGCGGGCACGCGATCGCCATTAGCAACCAGCTGATTGAGCATGAGCGCCAAATCGGTGTCGGCAATGCACCACTGACCAAAGAGCGAAAGGCGATGGTCTTTAAGTAAAGCTTCTGCCGCTTGAAACAACGTCTCAACCGCGACTCGCGCTCCGTCTGACAGGGGCAGGTCGCAGGGCTGGTGGAAGATAACCGTTGTCGGTCGCTCGTCGCGAATGGATAGCAGATCGCTGCGCAACCAGGCCTGCACCTGTCGCGCTCTGGCCCTATCCCTAGGATTTTGTGGGTAAATGGCTGTGTACGTGGGCGGCGGGAAACTCTCTTCTAAATATTCTGTGATGGCGGACGACTCTGACAGGGCAAACTCGCCATGCTCAAGGGTTGGCACTCGACCGGTGAGGGAGCGCTGCTGGTAATTGGCTTGTCGATTTTCCTGGGTGGCTAGGTCAATGCAGACTAGGTCGTGGGGGAGCCCCTTCTCTTGTAGGGCTACGAATGCAGATAGCGCGTAGGGACTGGTGAACTGAGCATCGACAAATAGCTTGGGGTCAGAATTGCCCATGCTTTCCTCCGGGAGAGTTGATGGTATCGCTAAAACTGTAAGGTGCTAACCAGTTTCTTCCCCAGTAATCTAGCGCTTCAAAATCCAGTTCACTAAGGGAATAGCGGCTTTAGCTGGGAGGGGCTGAATGGCAAAGCGAAAAGGCAGCAGCAGCATGATCGGTCGGCCCCCGCGGCCGCTAAAGGGTGTTAGCTGCACCACTAGGTCGAGGGAATAGTTACGGAGGGGCTCTTTGAGGTTGGCCATTTTGGGGATGTCGACCACTGGCGCAGCCTGCTGAAGCACCTGGTTGTCGGGGCTGCGATCGAAGCAGTCTTCGCTGACCACGACGGTGCTGAGATACTGGTTGGGGTTGACTGCGCTGGCTACCTGGGGCGCGGCCAGGTCGAGGCGCATGCCGGGGGTGTGGCGAATCACCCGACGAATTTCGTTGGTCATGCGGCTGATGGAGCTGCGGTCCCAATCAATAGTCACCTGAACGGCCCGGCTTTGATTAACCACCTGCACCGTGAGCCCTTTTACGGGCTGGAGCGGGTGAGGCCCCTGGGGCAGCACCTGCACCGTAATTTGACCTTCGTCAGGTTCGTCTGGCTGGTCTTCCGTGGAGGCGAGGCTTCTGGGTTCGGGCACCACTAGGCTGAGGGCGACGGCCTTGCCCAAGGCTCCTTCTCCGGGCTGAAGCACGGTGGCGGCGGTTTCGGCAAAGCCCTGACGCACCAGCTGCGATCGCACGCTGCTCTCTAAACTAACGACGTCTGGCACCAGCACTACCTGGTCTTCGAGTTCTTCCTCAATCGACAGTGCCATCTTATAGACCACATAGCCCATGCAGATGAAGTACACCGTCAGAATCAGGATGTCGATCTCCATGGGGGCCGGTAAGAAGGGAAACGTTGGACGGTAAAGGAATAGGGACGATTTTTAACTGGCGATCGCAAAGCGTCCCCAGTTAAAGCCTTAACGGCTTCAAACATCGCTCAAGGGTAGCATCGATGGCTGCCTTGCAAGCAGCGAGAACGCCCTGGTTTACCAGCGCCCTACGCTGGCAGCGCAAAGGCGCTTTGCTTCACCAGCTGAAATGGCCCCATCAGAGGTCCCCAAGTGGGTTTGTCAGTATCGGGGTCAACGCCCCGATCCTCCAGGTACAGCACCATGGGGCTGTTGGCTGCGGGCGACTCGGGGCCCAGATCAAACTTGAGCCGCACGTAGGTGGTGATGCCGTTGGCGGTAAAGCTGCACAGGCTATTCCCCGGCAAGCGAGCGCTAAAGGTTTGGCTGGCCGGCTGATACTCAATCGCCACTCCACAGGTGGGCAGAGCAATTAGATCGGCGCGGGTGAGGGAGGCGAGGCGATCGGGTTGGGTAGCTGCACCACTGTAGGCGATCGGGTCGGGCAGCGCATAATATTGGCCCCAGAGCTGACCGTCGCGGGTGGTAAGGTGCAAAATGCGCTGGCGATAGGGCGGGTTCCCCGAGGCCACACTGATTTGCTCAATAAAAAAGCTGTACCCTTCACCAAATAGGGCAATGGGTAGCGGCCGTTGCCACAGCCGCAGATGCAAAAACCAGGTTGGGTCTGCCAGAGATTGCTGACGATTGTCAAACTCTCCAGCCATGTGGGTGGCCAGCTGATGCAGCAGGGCCTCGCTCATAACATTACCGCGATCTCTCTAGCCCCGATGCTACCGGAAAGTGGGGCAACTGGTGCGGCTAGACCTACTTCAGTATGGGCAACCCGACAGGTGGGGTGAAGGTGAGGTTAGCGGGGGTGATGGTGTCGGCCTCAACCCCCAGCAAAATGGCCTCGGTGGTGGTCTGACCCAAGGGCGTGCTCACCTGCACATGGGTATCGGCCCCCACCTGCACAAATTCCAAAAGGCTTAGTAGATCTCTACCGACAAACGGAGACTGAGCTGCAATCAGGCTAAAGTCAAGCAAGTCTCCCTCGGCGGCGTTAAAGTCAACCAAGGTATCTGGCGGGGTCGTAGCGCCGGTAGCAGCTAGCGTGTTGAGCCTAAAAATATCGGCACCGCTACCGCCTACCAGCACGTTGGCGCCACCCCCGCCGTCAAGCACATCGTTGCCGGGGCCGCCCATCAGCAGGTCATCCCCCTCGCCGCCCTCCATCGTGTCATTGCCCGCCCCACCAAACAGGCCATCGTCACCGGCCCCACCCACCAACGTATCGTTGCCGAGACCGCCAAAGGCCAGATTTTGGCCTGCTCCTGTCAAAACCAGGTCGTCGCCGTTCAGGCCAAAGACGGCGTCATTGGCAGTGGTGCCAATAAGAAAGTTTTTGCCGTTGCTGCCCTGCACTAGGGTGAAAACTTGGTTGGTGGCGGGTTGCTCAGTTCCAACTGGGGGAGCTAGGGGCTCGGCGGCAAAGAGTCCGTCTATGGTGGTGGGGAAAAGGTCTGGTGAGGCAGTAACTGGAGACCGGGTGCCATTGGATAGGTCAACTTCGTAGAGGGCGGGGGTGCCGTTGCTGGTTTGACCATAGAAAAAGAAATTGTCTACCGTTGCCAAGGTCGTGTCGGCAGAAACCTGCGCCTGAGGCACTGCGTCGATTGCCAAGGCCGTTCCAGCGATCGCTTCGCCTAGACCTGCTATCGGGGAAGGCGCTATGGGTGTGGTCGCGACCTCTACGATAGGAACTGCCGTCTCGCCGGGCACCTCGGTGGGGGCAGCGGGCTCTTCTAGAATGACGGGCTCTATTGCAGGGACGGTTTTAGGCGGGGGGACAAAGAGGTCAGACATAGGAGCACGGGCAAAAACAACAGCAGAGGGTGAAGCTAGGGCTGTAAATTCGAGCGAAGCGCGATCGCTGGGCGCTGGGTTCTATTCCACATTCTGGCGTGGGGGCTAAAATCCGGAAAAAATGGCTTGGTATCGATACGAACAATTCAAGCGATCGCCCCAGTGGTCAAGATTCCGTAAAATTACGGTGAATCCTAGGCTACATTGCTGGGGTCTACCGATACCCACTTCTCGAATGGGCCGAAAAACTGAGCCAGGGTAATTAGGTGAATCTTGCTTGCCGGTGTAGCGTTCATAGAGTGTCCACGAAGGGGAATCGCGCGATCCGCCGCTGTGTTGTAACCCCAGTCGGCCAAAAACAGCCCCACATCGCCTAGATCGGGCTGGGCCTGCACCGCTTGTAGCGCGTTCACTCGGTCTTCCACAAACCAGAGGTTGGCTCCCGGTTGAACGGCTTTAATCTGCCGCAGCGTCTCGTACTTGGGCCGTTTGACCTCTTTACCCAGAATCCGATGGATTGGCTCGGGACCTAGGGGGCCATTGCCGGGCAGCACAACGCCGCTCTTGGCCAGCAGCTGCTGAATAAACCGGCCTTCCTTAGTTGAAACAATGACTAACTCTACCCCTGCTGCTATCGCCTGCTGGAGGCGATCGATCACGCCGGGGTAGAAGCGCTGGTAGCTCAGCCAGTCCTCAACATCGGTTTGAATCCAGCGATCGCGCACCCCATCCACCGCTTTGCCAATGGTGGCAGGCTCGACCCCCGCCTGGGCCAGCAACTGCGGCACGAGTTCAGCCCAGCGATCGAGAATATCGCCATCGGCCACCCCAGACATCAGTCCGTAGAGCACCAGCGGCATTTCCCACCCCGTTTCGACCACAGGTCGCAGCGGATAGAAGCGCTCCGCCAGCCCCTCCGGCGGTACCCCCGCGCCCGGTTCAAACACCTCGCTGTAGGCCCGCCAGGCCGTTTGAAAATACTCCCGCAGCCCGTCGCAGACCACGCCATCAAAATCGAGCGCCAGAATATCGGGGCCAGCCATAGGGGTAAGGGATTTGTAGGGATTTACGGTACAAGGTACAGGTTACAGGGCCACATCCTAAACCCCAAACCTTAAACCCTTCACCGTCCACCCATTCACCCCCTACTCCCCCACTCCCCCACTTCCCTCCGCCTGCTGCCCAATCAACTGCTGCACCGCCGTCAGGGCTCGGTTCAGTTCCGGGCCTCGATAGGTGGGGTGCTGCTCAAAGGCCTGCTGCTCTTGCTCCAGCATCAGCACGTCTTCGCGCACCAGCCGTCGCAGCACAAAGCTCGCCGAGTTGGTAAAGGCCCGTTTAACAAACCGCCGCATGGCTAGCGGGGTTTTGTGCAGCTTCGGAAATCGCTCTAGGGAAGTAAAGTGCAGCAGGTAGGCGCGGGTGTGGGTCTCGCTCACCGGGCAAAACAGGCAATAAATGACGAAGTCATCGCCCAGGGTCGATCGCCAGTGGGGGTAATAGTAATAGACATCCAGCGGCTCGGGGTGCAGCTGACGCAGGGCCGGAATGACGAGCTGGCTGGCTGACCAAATTTTGTCGATGCGGTAGTAGCTCTCGGCGTCGTAATGGGCATGGACGTGGGTCTCGTCAGCCGCTAGCTCGACCAGCACCGGGTTGGCCCATACCTGGGCACCGCCGTGCAGGTGACCGTGGTACATGTCCATTAAATTCTCAATTAAGAATGAGTAATGGGCCTGCACGTCGATGGTGGTCAGCGAGCCGATGAAGTTGAGATGCTCCCACTCGGGCACGCCCATCGGGTCAACCTGATCCGCCAGAGCCGCTTCACCAGAAAACAGCCAGATAAAGCCGTCCCGCTCTTGCACAGGGTACTGCCGCAGCTGGCAGGTGGGCAGCTTTTGCTGGGGCTCTAGGTAGGGCACGTGGGCGCAGCTGCCGTCGGGGGCAAACTGCCAGCCGTGGTAGGCGCAAGCAATGTTGTTGCCCTCAACCGTGCCCTCGCTGAGTTTGACTTGGCGGTGGGGGCAGCGGTCTTCGACAGCGATGGGGGTGCCAGTGCGATCACGATATAGCACAATCGGCTGGTGCCACAGGTTCACCGCTAGGGGCTGAGTGCCCAGTTCCTTGCTCTGGGCCACCACGTACCAGTGGTTGAGGTTAATTCCCAGTTGTCGCAGGGGGCGTTTCGGGGTCGATGTCACCTCTGAATCTGAGGAATTCTGGCTGCTGCCCGGCTCAGGCTGTTCGAGGGTTGTGATCGTTGCTTCTCTTTCTAATCCGTCCATCTCACACCTGTCCTATCGCTGCAAATCATCTGCCTATGCCGAGGATGACCCCTAAATCTTCAGCACTCCTTCGGGATTGACCGAAAGAATGGGGCGGCGCTGCACCCCTTCACGCTGCAAAATGGCGTTGGCTGCCAGCAACCCGCTGCTCACCGCCCGCTCCATCAGGCCGCAGGGGAAGGGCATGCGCACCCAGTCGCCGGCAAACAGCAGGTTATCGACGGCAGTGGCGGTTTGGGGGCGATTGGGAAAGCTACCGGGGGGAAACCCGGCAAAATTCTTTTGGTTCACCAACTGGCGGTGCAGCACGGTTGCGCCCTTTAGCTCAGGCACAATCTCGTATAGCTCGGCCTCAAAGGTGTCGAGAATATCGGCCTGGGTGGGAAATTCTTTCTCCTTATAGCAGTAGGCGTGCAGCTCGACGACGCTGCCCCCAGTGCGCTCACCCCAGGCAATGTAGTCGTCTTGAATGCGGTGGTAGAGGGTAATGCTGTCGGTGAGTCGGTAACCCGAGAGCGAGGTAAACCAGCTGTGCTGCCAGTCAAAGTCGCGATCGAGCCAGAAGCGGCCCACGGCAAAGGGATCAGCCACCTGGAGCTGATCGATCTGGGAGACTAGGGTGGGTTCTACCTCGCCGTCGGATAGCGAAAATAGCGCTTTGATGCCGGGAATGTCGGCGGCCATGACGTAGTAGTCGGCGGTGAGGTCGTGGGCGACATTGGGGATGCCATCGACGTTGGCGGCGATTAGCTGGATGCGATCGCTCTCTCGCTGCAAGACCTCAAACGTTGTCAGATTTTCCCGCGCAGGGCCGGCCAACACTGCGCCGTCGCTTGCGTAGGCGGCCCCGTGGCAGGGGCAAAGGTAGCCCTCAGTCGTCGTGGTTACCTGGCGCTGCACGCTACAGCCCTGGTGGGTGCAGGTCAGCGATAGCGCGGTCTTGGCCCCTGGGGCAACGGAGTAGACGCTGTCGCCGGCGCCGAAATATTCCATTTGGTCTGAACTCAGCAGGGGGTTGCGATCGACCCAGAAGGGCACTGGGTTAACGGCAACGCTGCCTTTTTGATAAGTCACCCCAGATATCTTGCCTTCTTGCCAGCCCACCTGGCTGACGGTCACACCGGTCAGCACCTGGCCGCCGTTGGCTTGGATAGCCTCAACCATGGGGTCGACCAGCGATCGCCCCATGTCTTGACGGGTACCGTTGAAGGCCAGCCCCTCAGGGTTGCCAAAGAAGTAGAAGTGAAAGAACTGCATCAGTTCCCCGGCGCTCAACACATCGGGAGAGTTGAGGCTTGACTTGGCGAAGGGCAAAAAGTAGAGGTCGTAGAGTCCGCGCGGGAAGTCGTTGCCCACCCACTCGGTTACCGACATTTGATCGAGGCGCTCGTAGGTTTGAGGATTACGGAAGCCGGTGATCTCGCGAAACACCTGGAGATGCTTGAGGTGGGTGAGGTTGATGCCCCACTCCAGCCGGTTGGAGGAGGAGATCGCCAGATCGACGATATTCCACGGAAACGCCGAATTGCTGGGGCGAAAGACTTCGGGGTCGTAGTGGTTTTTGTAAACCAATGAATAGTAGTCGAGGGACTTGAAATTCTGCTGAATGCTTAGCTCGTCAACCAGGCTAAACAGGTTGTAGTACTGCGGGAAAAAGCCGTGGAAGCCGTGCTCCATCATGAAGGAGTCGTCGCCTACCTGGATCGGCCAGCTGGCGATTTTGCCACCCAGCTGGGGCGATCGCTCTAGCAGCGTCACCGCTACGCCGCGCTGGCTGAGCTCGTAGGCGGCCGCCAGCCCTGCTAGGCCACCGCCAATCACCACCGCTGTAGTAGGCTTGCTGACCTGGGCGGGCAGTTCGAGGCGATCGCGCTGAAACACCGTGGGCTGGGGTTTGCTCAGGCGCGAATAGCTCAGTAGTGCTGCTATCCCCCCAACGCCAAACAGCTTGAGGACGTTGCGACGGGCCAGGGTTTGGGCAAACAGCCCCTCTAAGGATTGACTCATCTGAAGTTGTAGGCGTTGCTTGGGTCAAACTCGCTTGGGGGTGTTCCCCTAGGTGTGTGGAGAGCGACTTGGGCATTAACGGTAACACAGTCTCTCGGCCAGGAGAGGGGCATGTGGCGCTCCCGGTCAGAGGAGGCTGCAACCCGCGTGAAACCTGTTAAAGACTGTAGTATTAAGTTGCCTTTACAGTCTACTCATCCTGATGAAATACGCGCGAGAAACCCTGGCGGTTGCCCAGCGAATCTTAGTCGAGCTGTGGCGGCGACGGCGCAGTCTGGTTTTTTGGGCAATTTTCCCGGTTATTCTGCTAATTCTGAACAGTTTAATTTTGCAAGAGCGGTTGCAGATTACCTTGGCCGAGGCCTACACCCAGGCGGCTCCCTCGACCCTGGTGGGGGCGGCGCTGTTCTTTAGCGGGCTGGGGGGCAGCGTGGCTACGGTAGTCTCAGAGCGGGAGCAGAAGACGCTAAAGCGCCTGTTTTTGTCGCCCCTGAGCGGGGTGTCGTATTTTTTAGGCATTTGCCTAGCCTACGGGGTGATTGGGCTGGCTCAGGCGGCCTTGGTCTATGCGATCGCCCTCTCCCAGGGGGCCACCCTCGACGGCAACCCCTTCGCCAACCTGCTAATTGTGGTGCTTAGCATTGCCGCCTACGTGGGGGTGGGGTTTGTGTTGGGCACCCAGCTGGCCCGCCGCACCGAAGACGTCAACGCCCTAATTGCGGCTTTTGGCATTCCGCTGATGATTTTGGGGGGCACCTTTTTGCCCACGGCGTTTTTTCCGGATTCCCTGGCCCAGCTCACTCGGTACAACCCCATCTACCACATGATCGAAGCCCTCTCGGGGGTGGTAGTCGAGGGCAGTACTCTATCAGAGGTGGGTGAGCATGTGGAGTTTTTGGGGCTGTTTGCGATCGCCATGGTGGTCGCCGGCTGGCTGGCCTACCGTCGTATGGTGCAGGTTGAGCGTCAGCTCTAGGGGTTGCTAGGCGCACTCCGCTTCCCTGGCTGAAACGATACAGTGGTAAATATGCCTGCCCAGTCCTACAGTTGCCAAACGCATTGCGCCCCTTCGTGAGTTCCAATTATCCAGTTTTAGCGGTTACGCACCAGCCCACCTCAAACCCCGGTCGGGTGGGACAGGTGCTACAGGAGCTGGGATTTGATCTTGATATTCGCTGTCCGGCTGCCGGACAGCCATTGCCCACCACCCTAGAACACCACAGCGGTACGGTGGTATTTGGTGGCCCCATGAGCGCCAACGACGAGCATCTAGACTTTATTGGCCAAGAGCTCGACTGGATTGCCCTCGCCCTCGCCGCCGAAAAACCCTACCTGGGCATTTGCCTAGGAGCACAGCTGCTGGCTCGCGCCCTGGGTGCCTCCGTCACGCCCCACCCCACAGGCCAGCGCGAAATCGGCTACTACCCCATTCTGCCGACCCCAGCAGGCCAAGGGGTGTTTCCCGGTCCGCTGATAGTTTATCAGTGGCATCAGGAGGGGTTTACGCTGCCGGTGGGCAGCCAGCTGCTGGCCACTGGCACCACCTTTCCGCACCAGGCTTTTGGCTACGGCAAGCGGGCCTACGGGTTGCAGTTTCATCCCGAAATTACCCCTACTATGGTCAACCATTGGACGACCGAAGGAGCCGACCAGCTGTCTTACCCCGGTGCCCAGGGGCGGGCCTACCACCTGAGCCAGCATCGCCTCTACGGCGCCGCAGTGGAGCACTGGCTGCGGCAGTTTTTGGCGGACTGGTTGGGGATCACCACCCAGTCCGAGATTCCAGGGGGGCAGTACCGTCCTATTCATCGCAGCGCCCAAGGGATTGTCTAACGTTTACGGTTGTGGCCCACAAGCTATGGCCGCAACTGGCTAAATCGTTCCATTTTCAAGCAGGAGGACAGCGCAGGTGAATATTGGGGTAATTGGCACCGGGTTAATGGGGTCGCCCATGGCCCTCAGGCTGCTGTCGGCAGGCCACAAAGTTTGGGTCTACAACCGCACTCCAGAACGGCTCATACCTCTAGAGCTGGCGGGGGCAAAGGTCTGTGCCACGCCCCTAGCGCTAATTCAGAACGTGGAAGCCGTTATCTTTATGGTCACCAATGGGGAGGCAGTGCGATCGCTGCTTGAATCCATGGGTTTGGGCGATCGCGAAGCGTCCTCAGCGGAGAATCGCTCATCGCCCCTCGCCCACAAAGCCATCATTCAAATGGGCACCATTGCCCCTACCGAAAGTCAGCAGCTCGGCCAAATGGTGGCCCAAGCCGGGGGCACCTACCTGGAGGCCCCAGTCCTAGGCAGCATTTCCGAAGCTAAAAACGGCAAGCTGATCATCATGGCCGGAGCTGAAAACGAGGCTTATCAACGCTGGCAGCCTCTGCTGCAATGCCTGGGCACTACCCTCTACCATGTCGGCCCCGTGGGCAGCGCCGCCACCCTCAAGCTGACCATGAACCAGCTGATTGGCTCGCTCACCGCCGCCTTTGCCCAAAGCCTGGGGCTGGTGCAGTCGGCCGGTATCGATGTCGATACTTTCATGGCGGTGTTGCGCCAGAGCGCCCTCTACGCCCCCACCTTCGACAAAAAACTGCACCGCATGCAGACTCGGCAGTTTGCCGACCCCAACTTCCCGACTAAACATCTGCTAAAAGACATGGGGCTGTTTGTGTCCGCCGCTAAGGCTGCTGGACTCTCCCCCTTCCCTGCCGAAAGTGTGCGTCAGCTGGTCGAGCAGGCCGTGCAGGCCGGTTTTGACGACGATGACTACGCTGCCCTATTCAATATCGTCAGCCCCTTACCCAAACCGGAATAGGGTAGGTCTTCGAGGAAAACTCGGCCGTCTCTGTCCGAGGAACCTGGGTTCGAAACCAAGCGGTATGCCGCTGCGCGCTCCGTCGGGATGGTCTGCATCACCTCGAAATGCTATTGCAAATGTTCATTGGATTAGGACAGACTCGACGTAGGGGCATTGCAGCGCAATGCCCCTACCAGGGGATTGCGCCTGTCAAGGTGTCCTGACTAAATCAACTGCTGCAATATGCCTCTAGCCCGTCAAGCCTGAGTAGACAGCTCCAAATGCCAAGATTTAAGCCTAGCGGGCATTTTTTACTCTTCTATTTTCGTTCTTTTGCTAAATGCACCATTGCGCCATCCCGATTTTTGCTAAGGGCAGTGGCTGAGAGCCTAAGCACAGTAGCCATAGCTATGCTTAAAGCCAACTTCAGTAGGCAAACTTCCCTACGACGAGAGTTTGGTCAAAATTGTTCGGAAGTTTGACAAATGTTACAGGTTTCAACATTCCGTAAAGCTACATCCGAGTTTTTATGTTATTTTTGGGCATCTTTTATCACAGCCAACGGTGACAACTACTGAAGCGTTGCCTTGTGAAAATTAAGGATCGAGAGGTAATTATCTCTCAGTAACCCCACAATGGCGGTGAGTCTCTTCCATTGCGAGAGGGAGCACCTATCGGCGGCGATGTGATAAAAGTTCAGTTAATCCATCGTGAAATTGATGTTGCCACGGATGCATCCTTGTGTAAAATCGTGGGCAATATCTGCAAACCCTAGCCCCCCCTTGAGGAGGTGAGACTTATATGACGGTGAGCACTCAACCCAATCTCATTCGGTTTCTACAGGACGAATTAGCCATTTCGACGGCCTCAATTCAAGTCGCTTTAAAGCACAGCGAGCAAGACCCTGGCCCGTTACCCATGATTCTGTGGCAGTACGGCTTGATAACCCTAGAGCAACTAGAGCAGATCTATGACTGGATGGAAGCGGCATAAGCCAAAGGCACCCCTGCCTAAATGTTGAGAGGCGTAGCATTAGCTGCGCCTCTTGCCGTTTTTGGGGGCGCTTCTAGAAATTCACTCGAATACCAGGAGCTACAGGTCAGCTACAGCCACCTCCCATGCCAGCAGCAGGTCGGGCAGTGTCAGGCGATCGCCATCTGTCAAAAGAATTGCCTCATCCCCAGCTCGATACACCTCTACACACCGAGCTTCAGGATTAACGAGAATGCCCACCTACGTACCCAGGGCCAGAAAATCTTGGATTTTGCTCCGCAGATTCGTCAGTTTGTCCGTTGGCGATTTCACTTCGACCATCAAGTCGGGGGTAAGTTCCGCGAAGGACCGAGGGCTATGCTACCGCCGCCCAGCTTTGATGAATGAAACACTGGGACGCGGGTATCAGCGTTAGGCAGCATAGAACCAGTGCCTCGACCGAGTTGATGGGGTTCTAATTCGTGAGCCGTTAGCGTCATGGACTTAACCCTCACAGCACAGGTGTTGTTCGATCATGATCATCAGCCTAATTGCTCTAAAACGTCGCGGATTGCTAGAGCAGTAGCAGGGGCAAGGAGCACGCCATTGCGGTAGTGGCCGGTTGCCAGCCAAATATTGCTGTAGCCCGTCAAAGATTGGATAACTGGAGCAGCCTGGCCCTGGGGCCGGGGACGGAGGCCAGACCAGCGATGGGTAATCTTGCCTGCTGCTAGAGCTGGGCAGTAGGCTACTGCACTGGCTAATACCTCATCTAGCCGCTCGGCCTCAGGCTTGATGGTCAGGACTTCGTCTAATCCGGTATCGGGTGGAAACTCTACCGTGGCTCCAACCCAATAGTCGCCGTTGCCTAGAGGCACTAGGTGGATGTCGTTGCCGTTGACCACGGGCTGAAAGTCGAGATTGCCTAAGGGTTCTTCTAGGTGGAGACGGAGAGCTTGGCCCAGCACGGGACCAATGGAGGTTGGTTGGTGGAGAGTTTGCGTGAGAGGGAGAGTGCCTAAACCCGCTGAGAGAACGATCGCATCCGTTGCAAAGCTCTGACTCGGTGTATGCACAGCGGTACAGCGACGGTCTTCCTGGAGTGAAGCCTCCACCGCAGCCCCATCAAACCCCACCACGGGCTGGCCAAAGTGGAACTCAGCCCCGTTCGCCTGGGCACCGTCTACCAGCGCCAGCGTGAGATCGGTAGGATTGACCTGGAAATCTTGGGGCGAGTAGATGCCAGCGACGACTCCAGTGGTGTTGAGGTGGGGACAGCGATCGCTCACCTGCTCCGGTTCCCACAACTCCAGCTCATACCCCTGTTGGTGGCGAATTGCCTGAAGCGATCCCCACCGAGGCAAGTCCTCCGCCGCAAAACACAGGCTGAGAATGCCCTGGGTATTGTGCTGAATCGTTCGCCCTGTCAACGCTTCCAGTTCTGGAATTAGGGTGTGATAGCGCTTCAAGCTGCGCTCTCGCAGTTGCCAATTGCGGCCTTTCACCTTGTGGCTAATCACCGCCATGCCCACTCCCAGAGCGGCAGCGGTGGAACCCTGGGCTGGGGCCGTCTGATCGATCACCGTGACCTGAACCCCTTGGCAGAGGCTCAGCTCGTAGGCGATCGCGGCCCCTACAACGCCGCAGCCAATGATGGTGATGTGCTTCAAGGGAGGGTGAGCTGAGTCGGTCTATTGAAACGTCGGCACCAGACTCAGGAATGCGTCAAAGTCATCTAGAGCATTGCGATACTCTTGACCGGCAATCACCTGCTGGTTGTTAGCTGCGGCCTCGTCTAGGCGCTCTAGGTGAGTGTAAATCTCTTTGGCAAGAGACTGGGCTTGGGGTTTGTCTTTGGTTAGCAGTGTGCCCGCCAGCCGGTTGACCCGCGTCCGCATTTCGCCCATGGGGCCGTGGATGAAGCTCTGCACGTTTACCCAGTCTTTCTGTTGAATGTAGCCCTGAAGCTCGGGGAAGCGATCGCGCAGCTCGGCCACAGCAGGGGTATACAGCTCCACCTGCTGCAATAGCTCTGGGGTATAGGTCGTCGGTATCTTGGCCGCTGGGCCACCGCAGGCCACCAGACAGGAGGCCACTACCGCTAGCAAAATTCCCAAAAGAGGTCTGAAGCGTCCCATAGTTAACCTTTGCGCTCTCTACATCAGTCGTCTGTATTTTACGCCGCTATGGGCTTCTTACAAACCTATTAAACTCTGCCATGGGTGGGGTTTAATAGGTTCCTCGCCATACCGCGTCAGCCACTCGGCAGACATCATGCATCTCCGCCCCATCGTGGACACGGATGATATCAGCCCCACCAGCGATCGCCGCACAGCAAGCCGCCGCCGTGCCCCACACCCGCTGCTGGGGGTCGGGCTGGTCTAAAATCCAACCAATAAAGCTCTTGCGGGAGGGACCCACCAGCAGCGGCCGCCCCAGATCGCGGAACCGACTGAGCTGCCGCAGCAGTTCTAGGCTTTGGGCAGAGGTTTTGGCAAAGCCTAGACCAGGGTCAACGGCAATTTTGCTGGGTTTAACGCCAACGGCGATCGCCGCTTCGATCTGGTGCTGCAAAAACTCGTGAATCTCGCCCACCAGATCGTGGTAGTCGGTGCGCTGCTGCATGGTTATTGGAGTGCCCCGCAGGTGCATAATCATGATCGGAACACCTAGGTCAGCCACCGTCGAGAGCATGCCATTGTCGTAGGTGCCCGCTGAAATGTCGTTGACAATGTCGGCCCCAGCCTTGACTGCCGCTCGCGCCACCGACGACCGGGTAGTATCCACCGAGATAATCGCTTGGGCTAGGGTGTCGTCGTCATCGCGACGGATGGCCTCAATCACCGGAATCACCCGTTCCAGCTCTTCGGTACGGGAGATCGACTCGGCGCCAGGCCGGGTAGACTGACCGCCAATGTCGAGAATATCGGTGCCATGGTGCACCAGATGGCGCGCCTGAGCCACAGCTCGCTCAACGGTGTTAAACTGGCCGCCGTCGCTAAAACTGTCGGGGGTGACGTTGAGCACCCCCATCAGGTAGGTGCGGCTGCCCCAGGTCAAGGTGCGATCGCGAATTTTCCAGGGAGACGGCACCGTAAGCACAGACATGATAATTACTCAGCTAGACCTCTGCCTAGCTTAGACGAATTAGGGGGTTGGGCGTTGGGTTTTGGGTCAGGGGTATAGGGCTTGGCCTACACCCTATACCGTGCACCCTGAACCCTCTACAACACCTTCTCTAAGAACTGCTGGGCACGATCGCTCTTTGGGGCGCTAAAGAATACATCGGGCGGTGCGTCTTCCACCAGGTAGCCACCGTCGAGAAACAGCACCCGGTTAGCCACCTCGCGGGCAAAGCCCATCTCGTGGGTCACAATCGCCATGGTGATGCCCGTTCTAACCAGTGCCTTCATCACATCCAGCACTTCTTTAACCATTTCGGGGTCAAGGGCGCTGGTGGGCTCGTCAAACAGCATCACATCGGGCTCCATGGCCAGGGCGCGGGCGATCGCCACCCGCTGCTTTTGCCCACCCGACAGCCGCGAGGGATACTGGTCGGCCTTCTCCGAAAGGCCCACTTTGTCTAACAGATCCATGGCAATTTTGCTGGCGTCAGCCTTCGAGAGCCCCCGCACCTTCATCGGTGCGTAGGTGAGGTTGCCCATCACCGTTTTGTGGGGAAACAGGTTGAAGTGCTGAAACACCATGCCCACGTTCTGGCGCACCTTAAGAATGTCGCACTTAGGCGACGTGATGTCGACGCCACCGACAAAGATGTGTCCGGCTGTGGGCACCTCTAGTAGATTGATGCAGCGCAGCAGGGTCGACTTACCCGATCCTGAGGGGCCGATAATGGCTACCACTTCTCCACTGTCTACTTCGGTAGAAATATCCTTCAGCACCTCCAGCGGCCCAAAGGATTTAACCAAATGTTCGATTCTAATCACTGCGGCGCATCCTCCGCTCAAGAACGTTAGCAGCCTGGGTCAGCCCCATTACCATGACGTAATAAATTACCCCTACCACCAGCAGCGGCTCAAAGTAGAGGAAGGTTTGCCCCGCCACCACCTGGGCCCGCCGCATCAGGTCTAATACTCCAATGGTAGACACCAGGGCCGAATCTTTTAGTAGCGCAATGGTCTCATTCACCAGGGCGGGCAGAATGTTTTTAAAGGCCTGGGGCAAAATAATGTCGAGCATCATTGGCCTGTATGGCACCCCGAGAGACATGGAAGCCTCCCGCTGCCCTTTATCCACTGCCATAATGCCGGCCCGAATGGTCTCAGAACTGTAGGCCGCCGAGTTGAGCGAAAAGGTAAACACCCCCGCCTCGATCGGCGTAATCTTATAGCCAATTAGCTGGGGGGTGGCAAAGTACACCAGCGCCAGCTGCAAAATCAGCGGCGTACCCCGAAAAATTGAGGTGTAAAACTCCGCAAACCACCGCAGCGGCTTGATGTTGGAAATCTTGAGCAGCGATAGCAGAGTGCCTAGGGTAAACCCAAATAGGGCTGACAGCACCGTGAAGCGCAGGGTAACTAGAATGCCATTCAGGATGAAGGGCAGCGATGGAATAATTTGGCCGAAGTCTAAGTTCATAGGGTTAGGGTGATAGGGCTCAACTACTCAGCCCTGTCGCCAAACCACTTGACGATCAGCTCTTCCATCATGCCGCTCGACTCCATTTCGGCCAGCACTCGATCAAATTCGCTCACCAACTCAGAATCTTTGGGAAATGCGATCGCAGAACCCGCTGGCCCCTCTTCGGGAATTTCTACCGCTTCCAGGTCGGGGTTGTTGGCCAAAAAGCCCTCGGCCACGGTGTCTTCGATGATGGCGGCATCGATGCGGCCTGACTTGAGTTCTTGAACGATTTCGTTGATGCGGTTTAGGGGCGACAACTTCACGTTGGGCACGGTCTCTACCAGCTCGTTAGCTAGCTCCTCCTGAATGGAGCCCAGCTGCACACCCACGGTTTTGCCGCTTAGGTCTTCGGGAGACGCGATTCCACCCCCCGACTGAAACACGATAGTCTGCTTGGCGTCGTAGTAAATCTCAGAAAAATCGACGTTTTGCTTGCGCTCTTCGGTAGGGGTCATGCCCGCCATGACAAAGTCGGCCCGTCCCGCCTGTAACGCCGGAATCAGGCCGTTAAAGTCAATGTTGGTAATCTCCAGCTCATAGCCCAGCTCTTCAGCAATGTGACGGGCAATATCGACGTCAAAGCCGACGATTTCTTCAGCACCGCCAGCGGTTTCGACAAACTCGTAGGGAGGGTAATCAGCGGAGGTCGCCATGGTCAAAACGCCACTGCCCGCCTGGTCATCCCCAGCTGCCCCGTCGCCTCCAGCAGATTGGCCGCCCCCGCAAGCTGTAGTAAGACCCACAGTAGCCAGAGCAACAGCGGCAGTGGATGCCAAAAACCAGCGTCGTTTCATGGTCTTTCCTCACAAACTTCTCGGGGCGATGGGGCTGGGTTGCCCTGTTAGCAGCAACACTGTAGAACAGGGGTGCGATTTTTAACCAGCACCCGACGATGGATATCTATACAGCCCCAAAGTGAACTTAATATAGTCTGCAGAGAAAAAATCCCACTAGAAGTAGGAAAAACTACCGTTTTGCCAAGTCTTGCTCCTAGGGAGCGACATCCTTAGGCAAAAAATGATCGCCCAACTGGTTGGTTGACCACTGATATTCAACGTCGATTTTGACCTGTCTGCAGGTTTCTTCGAGCTGGCGCTGCTGCGACAGAGCCTTGCGCAGGGCAACGATCAACTCCTGCACCTGCACCCGAATCTGAGGATTTTGGTAGGCCACCGACATAGTTTGCTGCTCTAGCAGTCGTAGCAGCAGTTCGTAGTGAATATGTGAAGGGAGTGGGAGCGGTTTGCCTAGATTTGCCATTGCGGTGCCCCAGGGTGAGATCTGTTGATTAAACCAGGAAGTCGTTAAAGACTTCAGTATCTAGCCCGTGTTTTTTTCATAAAGCTGGTCAATGGCCAGCCCTGGGTCGGGTTGCCGAATCAGCGACTCGCCCACCAGCACAGCCCCCACTCCGGCCGCCGTTACCGCCTGCAGGTCGGCTGGGGTGTGAATGCCCGACTCGCTGACCACCAGGGCATTGCTAGCGGCAAGGGCCTCGTGCCGCGCCGCGATCAGCTCAGCGGTGGTCTCTAGGCGGGTGGTAAAGGTTTCTAGATCGCGGTTGTTAATGCCAATCAGCGCCAGATTTGGCACCGCCAGCACCCGATCCAACTCCTCCAGGGTGTGAACTTCAACCAGCACCGCCATCCCCAACGCTTTAGCAATCTGTGCAAAGTAAACCAGATCTTGGTCAGAGAGAATGGCGACAATCAGCAGCACCGCGTCGGCCCCCTTAGACCGCGCCAGATACATTTGGTAAGGGTAGATGATGAACTCTTTACACAGCAGTGGCAGGTCAACCACTTCCCGAATCTGGGTTAGGTAGTCAAAGTCTCCCTGAAAGAAGGTTTTGTCGGTGAGCACCGAAAGGCAGGTGGCCCCGTGAGCGGCGTAGGTTTGAGCGATCGCCACCGGGTCAAAGTCAGGCCGCATCACCCCCTGGCTGGGAGAGGCCTTTTTTACCTCAGCAATCAGCGCTGGAGTAGTGCGGCCGGCGCGCAGAGCGGCAACAAAGTCGCGGGGCGGGGGGGCATCGAGCACCTGCCGCTGTAAATCGGCTAGGGGTAGGCGCTCCCGCAGCTGAGCAACCTCTGTCTCCTTTTGCCAAACAATTTCTTCTAATATATTTCGCGGTTCAGCATCGTCCACTTTAATTTGATACTGCAAGTGTTTAACCGCAACAGCGGGGTTGGGAGGGCGGCGGCGAATCTTCATCTTTGGAATTTATATTGGCGATTTTGAACGTTAGGGTGGGCATTGCCCACCCCTGTTTGGGCTAATTACCAGTTTCTAAATTGTAGGGTGGACATCACCGCCGTCGCTTGAGCGCACCATCAAACCGTCAAGTCACTGCCCGGTCGATGGAGCTATTCTTGCCCCTAGGCCTACCCCCTAAAACTGGGGCAGGCGGTGGGCAATGCCCACCCTACGCATTTAGGCCGACACTACTACCGCCCGTTTAAAGGCTTCGTCGAGCACTTCCGAGAGGGTGGGGTGGGTGTGAACGCAGAACGACAGTTCAGTTACGGTCTGGCCGTTGGCGATCGCATTGGCTGCTTCCTGAATCAGATCCGCCGCGTGCATACCAATGATGTGGGCACCGAGAATTTCGCCGGTGTCTTTGCGGTAGATCACCTTGGCTAGCCCATCGCCCTCACCCTCGGCTAGAGCCTTAGAGTTGCCCTTAAAGTAGGTCTTCACGGTGTCGATGGCAAAGCCTTCGGCCTCGGCTAGGGTCTTAGCGGCGGGTTCCGTCAACCCCACAAAGCTGACCTCGGGGTGGGTAAAGGCCGCCGCCGGAATGCTGAGGTAGTTGATCTGGCGCGGTTCGCCGCAGATGGTTTCTACTGTGAGAATTCCCTGGGCTGAGGCGGCGTGGGCCAGCATCATTTTGCCGGTGGCGTCACCGATCGCCCACAGGTGGGGCACCGGCTGGCCATCCCGCAGCACTTGCAGATGGTCGTCCACCGGAATGAAGCCGCGGCGATCGGCCTCGACGCCGACCTTTTCTAAGCCCAAATCTTTGGTCGCCGGGATGCGCCCAGTGGCCACTAGGCAAGCGTCAACCTCCAAGGTTTCGACCACTTCGCGGGTTTCGCGATTGGCCAGCTCGATCACCACCGGGGTGCCAGGGATGACTTTCTGGGCAATCACTCCAGCGCGGGTTTCGATGTCGCGGGGGGCAATCAGCACCCGCTGGGCAATCTTGGCGATGTCGGGGTCGAAGGTGGGCATCAGCTGATCCAGCGCTTCGATGATGGTGACTTCGCAGCCTAGGGCAGTATAGACATCCGAAAACTCCAGGCCGATGTAGCCGCTGCCGATAATGGCGATCCAGTCGGGCAGCCAGTCGAGCTTCAGGGCTTCGTCGCTGGTGAAGACGGTTTTGCCGTCGGTCTCAATGCCGGGGGGCACAAAGGGCACCGAGCCGGGAGACAGAATGATGTCTTTGGCCGTCACAATTTTTTCGCCATCGGGGGTGGCGATCGCCGCTTTCTGCTCCCCCGCCAGCCGCGCCCAGCCCTTGATGATGTCAACTCCTAGCCGGGTGAGGCTGTTGGTCATGTCGCCCTGGATCTTGCTGACCAAGTTTTTGGCGTGGTCGGCGATGGCTTCGCGATCGTAGGTGACATTGCCGACCGAAATGCCTAGGGACTTGAGGTGGTGTTCGTTGCGCAGCTCTCGCACGCGGCCCGACGCTGCCAGCAGCGCCTTGGAGGGAATGCATCCTCGGTTTACGCAGGTGCCTCCCATCACATCAGCTTCAACAATAGCCGTCTTTAACCCCCGCTTCACCGCGTGCAGGGCGGCCCCGTGACCCCCTACCCCAGCGCCAATAATCAGCAGGTCGTAATCAAATGCGTCGCTCACAGCAGGCTCCTGAACAGGTAATCCAATAATCTAAACAGGGTTGATTCAAGCTAAGTCGTAGGAGGATTCTGCCCTTAGCCTAGCGGCAAATGTGGGCCAGAGACAGGGGTCGTAGAGTATGGATGCTACGACAAACAAAGTTTCTTTTCATTCTTGACCACCGAGAGCAATCAGACAAGCCGGGGAGGGTGATGGGGTAGATGGGTATTCAAGTGGTTGGGTGATCAAGCTTACTCTCCCACTTCCCTACTCTCCCACTCCCGCTGTCGCCGTGCCTCGTAGAGCAGCAGTGCCGCCGAAACCCCTACGTTGAGAGACTCTACGGCTCCGGCCATGGGGATGCGCACCTGCACTGTGGCCTGACGCTGAAGGTCGGCTGACAGCCCGGCCCCCTCATTGCCCAGCACAATCACCGTGGGTTTGGTGAAATCTACGGCCCAGTAGTCTGTGGTGGCGTAGGAGCTAGTGGCCACCAACTGCACCCCAGCCTGATTCCAGTTTGTCAACAAGGAATTCAAATCATCCACTACCGCCAGGGGCAGCCGAAACCACTGGCCCGCTGAAGCTCGCAGCACCCTGGGATGGTCGGGGGCCACGCTGTCGGCGCTCAACCACAGACCATCGACCCCAGCCGCTACCGCCGTGCGAATAACCGTGCCCAAATTGCCGGGATCTTGAAGGGTTTCTACCACTAGCCCAATACCTTCGAGCTCAGGTTTGGGCAGGTGCAGGAGTTGGGGTGCGATCGCCACTACCCCATCGGGATGCTGGGTCGTCGCCATGCCCTCTAAAACAGCGTCAGACACCGGCTCGACCCGCTCGGCCCGCTGCTCTAGTTCCAGCATTAAATCGGGGTGGGCTTGCTGCCAAGCAGGGGTGTAGCAGGCGATTTCAATCGGATAGTGGGTGGCGAGGGCTTCCTGAATTAGGTGGGTGCCCTCTAAAAGAAATTGGCCCTGCGATCGCCGCGCCTTGGCCTGGTGTAGCTTCCTAAAAAGTTTAACCAGGGGATTTTGCAGGCTCGTAAGCATGACGTAATCCCCTGGTTAATCGTTTGACTGTCGCCGTCGACTATGAGATGCGGAACCCGGGACTTGAACCCGGAAGTTATTGCTAACACTAGGACCTGAACCTAGCGCGTCTACCAATTCCGCCAGTTCCGCTGGCCGGGCGTTATTACCGCCGCGATTTGTAATCATGCACTGAGTTTGTGTCGAAGTCAAGCGTGTAAAAAAAGATTTCGCGATTTTAAGCGAATCAGCTATCCTGATGTGGCCAAGCCCGGCAAATAAGTCTTGACTACTGTGGCGAAATTGATGATTTCGAGTAGGATCTAGACGAAATTTGGGAAAAGGTGGAGTTATCAGTCGTGGAGGACACCGCTATCGTTACGTCCATTGGTTTACCTAACCCTGTAGCCGCTGCCGAAGCGGATGGTGCTGTCCTTGAAATTACCGGCGGTACTCCCCTAAGAGGCCAAGCCACCATCAGCGGAGCCAAAAATTCTGCCCTGGTGGTGATGGCCGGTACCCTGCTCTGCTCACAGCCCTGCCGCATTCGCAATATTCCTCACCTGATGGATATTGAGCGGATGGGGGAGGTGCTCACCGCCCTCGGGGTAGGCCTGAAGCGCGAAGACGATGCCCTGGTGGTAGACGCCACCACCATTGCCCATACCAAAGCGCCCTACGACGTGGTTAGCCGTCTGCGAGCTAGCTTCTTTGTCATCGGCCCGCTGCTGGCCCGCATGGGGGTAGCGCGCATTCCTCTGCCCGGCGGCTGCGCGATCGGAGCTCGCCCAGTGGAGCTGCACGTGCGCGGGCTTCAGGCTATGGGTGCCGATGTGCACATTGAGCACGGCACCGTGCACGCCTATGTACCCGGCAGCGGTGGACGCTTGCAAGGGGCCAAAATTTATCTCGACTACCCCAGCGTGGGAGCCACCGAAACCCTGATGATGGCGGCTACCCTGGCTGACGGCGAAACCATTATTGAAAACGCTGCCCAGGAGCCTGAAGTCACCGACTTGGCCAACTTCTGCCGAGCCATGGGGGCACGGATTCGTGGCGCGGGCACCAACACTATCACTATCGTTGGGGTGCCCAGCCTGCACAGCACTGACTATGGCATCATT
This sequence comes from Leptolyngbya subtilissima AS-A7, assembly GCF_039962255.1. Lineage (NCBI taxonomy): Bacteria > Bacillati > Cyanobacteriota > Cyanophyceae > Leptolyngbyales > Leptolyngbyaceae > Leptolyngbya > Leptolyngbya subtilissima. The sequence continues at coordinate 246,132 of NZ_JAMPKY010000011.1, forward strand.
CCCGATCGCATTGAGGCCGGCACCCTGCTGGTGGCCGGGGCCATCACCCGCTCTGAGATCAGCCTATACCCGGTAATTCCTGAGCATCTCACCGCCGTGATTGCCAAGCTCCAAGAAATTGGCGGGCAGGTCGTGGTCGATGGCCCCAGTCGCGTGCGCTACGTGCCCTCCCATACCATTGCCCCCACCGACATTCAAACCGGGCCGTTTCCGGGCTTTCCCACCGATATGCAGGCCCAGTTTATGGCCTTGATGGCGGTCTGCGAAGGCAGTAGCCTGATCACCGAAACGGTGTTTGAAAATCGCCTGCGCCACGTGGCCGAACTCAACCGCATGGGGGCTGATATTCGGCTCAATGGCAACTGCGCCATTATTAAGGGCGTTCATCAGCTCTCGGGGGCTCCGGTGCTGGCCACCGACCTGCGAGCTTCGGCTGCTCTAGTGCTGGCCGGTTTAGCGGCCAAGGGCACCACCACCATCCAGGGTCTGCACCACCTCGATCGCGGCTATGACGACCTCGAGGGTAAGCTCCGACTGCTGGGAGCCAACCTGCGTCGCTATAACGACGGCTCCGTTCCCGCTATTTAGCGCTAGGCGCTGACGGCGATCGCATAGGGGGCCAGGGTAGGAAGCTGCCCTGGCCCTTTGCTTTTAGGGCGATAGTTGGAGCGGCGATCGCACTCTTTTATACAGATCAGCCGCCCAACCGGCACCTTACACTAGCAACAGCAATCTTTTACCGGTTGACTCGTCTATGACCCTGGCTCGCCCTGCTACCGACTGGGATGCTATAGCCCAAGCTTTTGGGGCGATCGAAACGATTCGCGACCCCAACCAGCGCGAAAAACTCTCCAAGGACTACTACTATTTCAGCCCAGTGTTGCAAGGGCAGCTGGCCGACCTAGTAGCCGATTTGATCGTGCGTCCTACCAACGAGGCAGAAGTGCTGGCGGTGGCCAAGGTCTGTGTTGAGGCGCGGGTGCCCGTCACCGTGCGAGGGGCAGGCACCGGCAATTACGGCCAGTGCATTCCTTTAGAGGGCGGGGTAGTGCTCGACCTGAGCAAAATGAACGCGGTGAAGCGGGTCGAGCCAGGGGTGGCCTGGGTAGAGCCGGGGGCTAAACTCTCAGCGATCGACAAAGTCACCCGCGAAACCGGCTGGGAACTGCGGATGTATCCCTCTACCTACCGCACGGCAACCATTGGCGGGTTTATTGGCGGCGGCAGCGGCGGCATTGGGTCGATTAGCTATGGGCAATTACGCGATCGCGGCAACCTCAACGCCGTACGCGTGGTCACCTTTGACGATAATCCTCGCGTCATTGAGCTGCGGGGCGACGAGGTACAGAAGGTTAACCACGCCTACGGCACTAACGGCATTATCACCGAGCTAGAAATTCCCTTGGGGCCAGCCTACCCCTGGTCCGAGGTGATTGTGGCCTTCGACGACTTTATGACCGCTGCTCACTTTGGCCAAGCCTTGGGCGATGCTGACGGGCTGATCAAAAAGCTGATCAGCATTCACGCCTGGCCAATTCCCAGCTATTTTGCGTCTCTGAAACCCTACCTGCCCCAGGGCAAAGCGGCGGCGCTGCTGATGGTGGCCGAGCCTTCCTTGAAACTATTCGCGGAACTGGTGCAGGAATTTGGCGGCACCATCACCTACAGCAAATCGGCCCAGGAGGCCAGCAAAGGCGCACCTCTGGCGGAGTTCACCTGGAACCACACCACCCTCCACGCCCGCAGCGTTGACCCATCGCTTACCTATTTGCAAACCCTGTTTCCCTACGATCCCAAGTTGGAACGGGTGCAGCACTTCTATGAGCACTTTGGCGACGAGGTGATCATGCACCTGGAATACCTGCGCATGGGGGGCAACACGATTCCGGCGGCGCTGCAGATTGTGCGTTACTCGACCCCCGAGCGGCTGGCGGAAGTTATTCGCTACCACGAAGACAACGGGGCGCTGATCGCCAACCCCCACACCTACCTGCTTGAAGACGGCGGTATGAAAAAGGTAGATGCGGTGCAGGTGAACTTTAAAGCTGAGGTTGACCCCTACGGGCTGCTCAACCCCGGTAAAATGCGCGGCTGGCTAGAGCGAGGTAAGGCGTTGCCCCATGGTTCTTCCCCCGCATCCAACTAAACGTTTAGGGTTGTCTGCCGCCGCACAACTTTGCCGTTGGCTGTTTTTACCGACCTATTGCTTTCGAAAAATCGGTATTTTTTAAGTTCCCCTGGTCAAATTGAGCATTGGTTAAATTGGCCCCTCGAAACGAGGTGCCAATCAGCTGGCTGACCCCGTGGCCCACTGCCCGTAGCGAGCAGATGGCAAACCATACATAGACCAGCGACAAAGCGCCTAAGCAAACGCCCCAGATGTACTGTCTAGCGCTCAAATGGGCGATCGCCGCAGTCCATATTAAAAAGGAGAACCCATAGGCAGCAATTGCGCCCATGGCAGGAATGAAAACTCTCATGGGCTTCTTAGCCATCAAACTGAAGACGATCGCGAGGCTGGCTCCGGCAATTGCACCTGCGATCGCAGCCTTAAGATTTTGGTCAAAGTAGCTGCCAAGGTAGAAAAAGCCTGCCAATGCCGCCGAACAAACGCCAGATAGATACAGTCCTGCTCGACTAGCGCTGACATCCCGCCCGACTAAAGCGCGGCTCGCCGAACCAGTCCCTGCCACTCCTGCAAAGATGTGCAGCATGACGACAGACATCCAGGCCGATTGCTCTGGCGTCTGCCCCAAAGCGCCAAAAACCATTTGGCTCAGCCCATAGGCAAGCGCTAAAGCAAACGCTCCAGCCACCATAAGCGGTAAAAACACTTGGCGACGGGTTTGTCCTGTTCGAGCGCGCTCAAAATTAGCCCCCACTAGTTGGGCCTGGCCAAAGTCACAGCCTCGAATATCAGAACCTCTAAAATCAGCACCACTTAGGTTTCTGCCCCTAAAGGAGCGGTTGCGTAAATCCCGATTGCTAAAATCGAGGGAATCCAAACCACCCATACGCTATCTGTGCTGAAACGAGTAAGACGACAATGGCAGTTAATAGTCGCAACAGTGCTGCTGCTGCCTTTGATTTTATATGCACAGCTCTGTTTTCAGCGCCCCCCTCAAACGCTTGCTCAGCAAACCCTTTTCCCCGGAATTAGCTATCAGCGGAGCGTGCATTCTTCTCCTCGCCCCTACATCCTGCATCTCATTACCCTTGATTTGACAACCCCTGGCATCCGAGCCTTCACTACTGCGGGCAGGCCTACAGAAAATCGGGGCGAGACCACGGCACGGACAACGTCAGAATTCTTGCAGGAATTTAACCTGCAGCTGGCAATCAATGCCAATTACTTCTATCCGTTTCGTGAAAAGGCTCCTTGGGACTTCTATCCCCACAGGGGCGATCGCGTCAACGTGGTAGGCCAAGCTATTGCCGATGGCACTGCCTATGCTTCTGCTGAGGCAGATTGGCCAGCCCTCTGTATTTCCCCAGCTAATCGGGCCCAAATTTTGGAGACAGGCGAATGTCCTGTCGGTACTGCCCAGGCCGTTGCAGGCCGAGATCTGTTAATCCTTAATAACAACCCGGTTGCTCTTAGTGAGTCCGAGTCGGATCAGCCCTACTCTCGTACGGCAGTTGCTGTGAACAAGACGGGGGAGACGCTATGGTTGGCCATCGTCGATGGTAAGCAGCCTTTTTACAGTGAGGGCATTACCCTGGCAGAGCTAACCGAAGTCTTCAAGCAGCTTGAGGTTGACACGGCGCTCTGTTTAGATGGTGGGGGTTCATCCACCTTAGTCGTCAAAACCGGGTCAAGGCCAACGGTTCTAAATGCTCCTATTCATACCAAAATTCCAATGCGGGAGCGTCCGGTGGCTAACCATTTAGGGTTTTACGCTCAAACGTAATGTCTCTGCCCCAAACCCGCAGGAAATTTTAGCAGCGGTGCAATCAATCCTGTAGCCTCAATTCTGTTGCCATTTAAACGTCCTGTGCTCATAGAACGTCCATTTACCGATGAAGACCGAGTTGAGTCGCTGAAGGCCGCGGTGCTGGCCGGTGTTGCGGCGGGAATGGTTGCCGCTGGGCTGCTGTTGGCCCACCGAATGCCCGCTGTGGGATTTGGCACTGCCGTGGCATCCCTTAGGGCAGGACTTAGCGGCAGCACCTTTTGGATCAGTGCGGCGATCGCGGGTCTCTCCGGTGGCCTTTTCGGCATCACCTATCGCTACGCCGTGCGGCAGGACGACAACCCTCAGCTGAAAGCTGGGGTGGTGCTGGCCTTTAGCCTGGTGCGCGGGCTGGCCCTGGTGAATGTGGCGGCGGCGGTGAGTTTGCAGGGCTGGCCGTTTGCGGTAGCGATCGCAGAAAGCCTGCTGATATTCGCCGCCGCCGCCGTCAGCTTAGAGCTGGCGCGGCAGCAGAATTGGATAAAACCTGTGAAATGAGTCAGGAATTTTAGGAGTCCATGCCCAGAATTTTTTGAGCGAGGGCCTGGGCCTGGGGGCGACTGAGTTTGCCCTGAGCGGTCTTAGGTAGGTCGCTGACGAGAATCCACTGCTTGGGCAGTTTGTAAGCGGCCAACAGCGATCGCAGTTGCTCACGTAGATCCGGCAGTAGTTTTAGGGAATCCATCACCACCAGGGCACAGAGCCGCTGACCCCAGCGATCGCACGGCAACCCTACCACACAGGCATCGCTCACCCAGCCCGTCGCCAGCAGCACCGCCTCAATGTCTTCGGGGAACACATTCTCACCGCCGGTAATAATCTTGGTGCTGCTGCGGCCAACAATATATAGATAGCCTTCGTTATCGACATAGCCAATGTCATCGGTGACGAAGGGTACTCCCCCCGTAGGGTGGGCACTGCCCACCACTGAGGAACCTGGTTTGCTGAAACCATCCCGATATCCCAGGGCTAAGGATTTAGCCTGAATAATCACCCGTCCCGCTTGCCCCGATCGCTGAGGCTGGCCTTGGTCATTAAAAATAGTGAGATTGACGTGGGGCAGTGGTCTGCCGCTGCTGCGGTGCCCCGCCAAAAATTCCTCGGGTAGGAGGGTGGCGACCTGAGCAGCGGTTTCGGTCATGCCGTAGGTGAGGGCGACGGGAATTTGAGCGGCTTGGGCCTGATCGAGGAGCGATCGCCCCGCCGGAGCGCCCCCCAGCAACACCGCTCGAAAACTTCGCAGCCACGGAATGAATTCACTACCCAAAGCCAGCAATTCTTGTAGCTGAGTTGGCACCAGCGAGATGAACCCGCCGGGTTTCAGCAGCAACCGTTCTCCGCTTTTGAGTTGGCTGTAGGATTGCAGCGCCAGCTCGCCCCCCGAAGTAAGCACCCGCAGAGCCTGCATCAACCCGCTGACGTGGAACAGCGGCAGCACGCAGTAGGTATGCACGACCCCCACTCCAAAGTGAGCCTGAAACCCTTTAATAGAGACGTTTAAAGTCTTCCAGCTGTGCACCGCAAACTTGATCTGCCCAGACGAGCCGCCTGTGGGAATGAGAATTTGCCCCGGCTGACTTTCCACAACTTGGCAGGGATAGCCCCTGATTCCCGGCCAGATCGGGGCATCCCAGCGAGGGTTGACTAAGGCTTGTAGCTGATGACGCTCGCGATCGCCCCAGCGAGGGTTAGCCAACACCACGGTGCAACCCTCCGACCAAGCCGCCAGACAGGCCGCCAAGAACTGGATCGGATCAGGCTCGGCAAGCAAGATGCCGGGGCAGTGTGAGCCACAGGATTTTCTGTACTCAGCAAAAACAGGGATAAGTTTGCTTAAACGCTGCCAAAACTCTTGATTACTGGGGCCGATCAGCCAGTCGTCGTCCCACCGAGTTTCGAGCAGCGCGCTTAAAGTCTCTCCCATAGCTCGGCAGGGGTGAGGGTATCCCAGTTGTCGGCAAACCACCCCTGGGTACCAAAGCCCAGAGCTGGGGCCGGGGCTGGAGAACAACGGGCGGCGATCGCCAAGGCAGCCCGTCGTCCGATTGCGGTTTCAAAAGCAGTGGAAAAGACGAGACGGGGCTGATGCTGTTGGCAGAAGGCTTCTAGTTTCTGGGGCGAGCCAGCGATCGCTGGTTTGACCACAAACACCCCCCGCCAGCCTTGATCCCAACAATTCTCTAGCTGAACCACCGTAGCGACCGATTCATCGAGAGCGATCGCGGTTTGATATCGCTCCCCCAACGCTGTCATCACCGCTAGCTGATCGGGCGGCAGCGGCTGCTCTAAATATTCAATAGTAGCCAGTTGAGGATTGGTGTTGACGCGATCGCAGGCCACCAACCATTGCTTGGCTTGGGCCAAACTCAGTCCCCCATTGGCATCTAGCCGCAGCCGAGCGTCGAGAGGAAGGGCTTGTACCAGCTGATTTAACCAGTGAATTTCATCAGTGATGGGGTGCACGCTAATTTTCCACTTCAGGGTGCGATGGCCCTGGGCAAAGCGCTGGGGGGCGATTGCTAAAGCCCTCTCACCAGCGGGCAGGAGGCCGCAAATAGTTGTGCTCGTCGGTTCCTGCCAAACATCAGAATTTTCTGCTGCTAACTCTGCCATTGCAGATTCCAACCCAAACTGGGTAGCAGGCAAATCAGCGGGAATGGGCGGCGATCGCCACTCACCCCCCTGAGCCTGGCAAAACGCTAGCGACTCGGCCATCGATTCGCTGCCAAACCAAGGAATTGGGGTCACCTCGCCGTAACCCACGCGCCCCAAACCATCCTTAAGGCGAATTAACAGCCCCTCTCGCCACATCCAAGGGCCATGAGCCGTTTGCAATGGCTGAGCAAACCGCCGTCGGTAAGGGCGAACCGCTAGCTCAACCCCCATAGGCGCCTAGCCAAAACCCTAGGCTCAGTAGCACCCCGCTCCAAGAGTGAAAGCCAATGGCAAAAAACTTGGCGTTGAAGACCCGCTGGGGCTGGTCGTGGTAGCGGGTGACGTGGCGACTCAGCCGCCAGGCCGACAGCAGGCTACCAAACACCAGCGCCGTCCAGATGGGGAATAGCCCAAGCAATAGGCCAAGGGCGGCAATCGCAAACACAAGCCCACAGGTCCACGGAATCAGCGCCGCCCCTCGCTTCGTGCCCAGACGCACAATGGGCGATCGCTTGCCTGCCGCAATATCATCATCCACCTGGTGAAAGTGGGAGCAAAACAGCACCAGAGTCGTGGTCAGCCCCACCATTACCCCTGCCATTTGGCTGCCCCAAGACCAGCTCTGGGTTTGGCTATAGTAGGCCGCCCCCATCGCCAGGGGGCCAAAGCTAAAAAAGCACAGCACTTCCCCCAGCCCCTGGTAGCCCAAACGAAAGGGCGGTCCCTGGTACATGTAGCCCAGCCCGCAGCAGAGCAGGACGATCGCTAGCACGGTGGGGTCTTGCTGGGCCAGGGCGATCGCCACAATGCCAGCAATGCCTAAGCCCAAACACAGGTTTGCCAAGGCAAAAACCAGCCGCCGATTGCGCGTCAGGTTAACGACAGAATGCGCTTTATTAACATCAATGCCGGTCTCCGAGTCAAACACATCATTACTGAGGTTTTCCCAGGCCAAAATAAGCACCGCCGCCAGCAGAAATAGCGCAAAAATACCGCTGTCAAACTGGCCTGTTTCAGCGTAAGCGATCGCGCTGCCCACCACCATCGGCATGATGGCAACGCTATACATAGGGGGCTTTATAGCCGCTAGCCAGAGTTTGCGGTCAGCTTGGTTTACCGATTGGGTGGTCATAGCACTGTAATTCCTTCAGGCCTAGCATATCGCTAAGCTGGGCCATGGCCGAAGCCAGCTTTACAATCGCCACTTTTCTAACGCTGCTAAATATACGTAGGCACTAGTCTAAAAAGTTACGTGAAAATCCATAGCAAATTGTGAATTTAGCTTGTGCATATTAAAGCCACAGGCATCTGTCGCGTCGGGCGGGGTCTAGTGCATCTACTCTAAGGAGGCCCCAGCTATGTCCAGTCGCGGATTAAATCTGTGCACCCTATCCGGCAATGTCGCCGCCGACCCTCAGGTGCGTCACGTTGAGCGCAAAACCGGCGGCAGCGCCCAGGTAGCCGAAATGACTATCTACGTCGATCGCATCCCCAGCCGCAAAGATAACGACAGCTTTACCGTTGACATCAGCGTGTGGGAAGGCTCCCCCGCCTGGCGCAAGCTTACCCACGTGAAAAAGGGCTCGCTAATTATCGCCAGCGGTGCGATCGACGCCTCTCCCTACGTCAGCAAAACTGACTCCCAGGCGCGGGCCGGGCTTCAGCTCAAAGCTACCGACATCTTTCTGGATTCTTCTCCCAAAGTTGAAGAACCTAAACCAGAAAGCGAGTTTTAACTATTGAGTTATTCTGCTAGCCTTTGGCCAAGCGGCAACCCTCACGCCACAGGTTGCCTTCGCCAACGTCCCTAGCAGAACCAAGATCCACGGAGAGAGCGCCGTGGGTTGAGAGCGAGGATGCGGGTTTAACCGCATCCTTTTCTAATTTTGGGCTGTTAATTTTGAGCGATCGGTGGCTGAACCGTTGATAGCTGAGCGAAACCGTTCAGGCATTGTCTTTAGCAGCGAAGCCGTCTGTGGCCTGCTGCTGGCGGTAGCTGAGCAGCCAGCTCACCATCGTTGCCCGCCGCGTCAGTCGAGGCACTAGCTGGTCGATGCTATACCCCTTGAACCCCAATTCTTCCTTAAGCAGCTGCTTGTACTCCGGCGGAATCGACCGAGTTAGTTGCACCGTTGCTGGGCGACTCTCGATAAAGTTTGGCGGCTCTGGGTATTTCTCGGCCCAGGCTGGCGCCACCGCCGAGCTATCCCAGCCATTAGAAATTTCTTGGTAGCCCAGGCTGCGCCACACCAGACAGTTCACGGTGTCGTCGTCCAGCTCATCGTTGAGAATGGCCCACAGAGTATCGTCGGTTAATGGAGGCATAGAAAGTTATCCACCTGGCTAACTGCCACTGGGGTTGTGCCCACCCCTACCAATTTTAAGCCCTAGCCCAGCAGCCCTGAATTGCGCGCTGTGATTGGGATCCCGTCGCCTTGGCCTACTACTCACTGCCTTTTGCGCCCATCCACTTCTCTATCCCGTCACATCCTGGCCCCAAATCACACCTAATGATCACAACCATTGGTTAGTAACTGTGCTACCGATCGCCATGCCCTTAGCCTAGAGGACCTTACCATGCAACGCCCCCGTCGCCCCCATCACGTGCTCAGCCTCACCTTCAGCCTGATCAAGTATTTCCTATTTGGGCTAGCGGGCTGCACCATTGCTTACGTCATCGCCCTGGTGCTCGACTTATCCTTCGTAGCTGCGGCAATCGTGTTCTTTCTAGAACAGGTGTTGGCGCGATCGCTCGTTTTGCTGGGCTGCCTGTGGGCGATCGCCGTGATCCACGAGTCAGCCAGCTCCTAGCCCTGGCCGAATTCCCAACCTTTTCGCTATTGTAAAGGAGTATTAAGCAGACTGACTTCTTCGAGAGCTACCGCTGTGACGACTGCCCTGGCTATTCCCGACGTTAAAACCTGGCAATGGCAGGGGTTTTCCATTCGCTACCAACACATTGGCGGTATGGGTGCCCCGGTGCTGTGCATCCACGGGTTTGGGGCGTCAAGCGATCACTGGCGTAAAAATCTGCCGGCCTATGGCGAAAATTTTCAGGCCTATGCGATCGATCTAATTGGTTTTGGCTTTTCTGACAAACCCACTCCCGGCCAACCTCTGCCCTACACCTTCGAGACCTGGGGCCAGCAAATTCTGGACTTTTGCCGTGAGGTGATTGGTCAACCTGCTTACTTGGTGGCCAACTCCATCGGCTGCATTGTGGCTCTCCAGGCCGCTGTAGATGGGTCTGAGTGGGTCAAGGGCATAGTGATGCTCAACTGCTCTATCCGCCTACTGCACGAGCGGCGGCGGGCCGAAATTTCTTGGCACCAGCGCCTTAGCACTCCCGTAGTGCAGCAGCTGCTGGGCTATTCCCAGGTGGGTCGCTTCTTTTTCTCCCGCATTGCCCAGCGCAAGGTGATTCGCAATTTGCTGGGTCAGGCCTATCACCGCCCTGAGGCTATTACCGACGAGCTGGTTGAGGCCATTCTTGGCCCCGCCCTCACCGAGGGGGCTGCCGACGTGTTTCTGGCCTTTGTGCGCTACTCCCAAGGCCCGCTGCCCGAAGATTTGCTGCCCCAGCTTCAGTGCCCGGTATGGATTATCTGGGGCCAGGACGATCCCTGGGAGCCGGTGGCTATGGGTCGCGGCTTGGCAAACTATCCAACAGTTCAATCGATGGAAGAACTCCCGGGTGTGGGCCACTGCCCCCAGGACGAAGCCCCCGAGCTAGTCAATCCGTTAGTGCTAGGCTGGTTGAGCCAGGCTGAATTGCCCGCTGAGAGAAAAAATTCCTAAGTACTCTGCCTAGGGATGCGGGAAACATTTCGCCACTTTAGACAGGTCGGATTTGCCCGATCGCGCTGTTACTAATCTTGAAATAGTCCTGGGTCTGAGGCCAATCTTGGTGCTCAGCGTTGTCTCATTTCTAAAGTGTCTCTAAAGGTTGGCCATCGATCGCAGTCTGCCTTCTTACCATGGAGAAAGCCTGTAGACACAACACTAGGGGATTGTCGCCCTCGCTAGACGCCACAGCCCTATCCCACCGAAAGGAATCCTACGATGGCCGACTACCAACCCGCCGACTCCGCCTTTGCCCTCGATCGCGATTGCACCACCCTCTCTCGCCATGTGCTTGAGCAGCTCCACAGCTTTGGCCCCGAGGCCCAAGACCTCAGCGCCCTAATGAACCGCATTGCCTTGGCCGGTAAGATTATTGCCCGCCACCTGAGCCGCGCCGGGCTGATGGCGACGGCCCTGGGCTTTACGGGCGACACCAACATTCAGGGCGAAGCCGTTAAGAAGATGGATATCTACGCCAACGACGTGTTTATCTCGGTCTTCAAGCAGAGTGGTCTGGTTTGCCGCCTCGCTTCCGAAGAGATGGAGCAGCCCTACTACATTCCCGAAAACTGCCCGATTGGCCGCTATACCCTGCTCTATGACCCCATCGACGGGTCGTCCAACGTCGACATCAACCTCAATGTGGGCTCTATTTTTTCGATTCGCCGCCAGCAGGGCGACGACCTCGACCACAGCGGCTCCGATTTGCTGCAAGACGGTCGCCAACAGCTGGCAGCCGGCTATATTCTCTACGGCCCCAGCACCGTGCTGGTGTATTCCATTGGCCATGGGGTGCATGCCTTTGTGCTCGACCCCAGCCTGGGCGAATTTATCTTGGCCACTGAAAACATTCAGGTGCCAGCCCACGGCCCCACCTACAGCGTCAACGAGGGCAACTTTTGGCAGTGGGAAGAGGCCATTCGCGACTTTACCCGCTACGTGCACCGTCATGACGGCTACTCCGCCCGCTACACCGGGGCCCTGGTGGCCGACTTCCACCGCATTTTGACCCAGGGGGGCGTGTTCCTCTACCCTGGCACCACCAAAAAGCCCGAGGGCAAGCTGCGGCTGCTCTACGAGACGGCTCCCCTAGCCTTTTTGATTGAGCAAGCCGGTGGCCGGGCCAGCACTGGTACCACAGACATTATGGGGGTGGTACCCGGTGAAATTCACCAGCGCACGCCCTTTGTGGTGGGCAGCCGCGACGACGTGGCCTTGGTGGAGTCCTTCATTCAAGACCACAGCCGCCGCCAAAGCACCCTGCTGGCCAATTAAATCTGGAGCAGGGGACGGCTCACCTAGGCATTGGCGTTCGTGAAGCGTTCCGAAGGAAACCCTCTCTGGATGAGAATCGCCCCAGCCCGTTAAACCCCATTTAAACTGGTTAGGTAAAGCTAAACCGGTAGCCTGGGCTACGGCCTAAACCGCAGATTGGTTTTATTTAATACCTTTCCCTAGGGGTTAGTTAAGACCGTCTATAGTCTCACTAGATTTGTAAAATCTGCTGTCAATATAGATTTCGATTTCTGTTATTTGTAGGTGGCTGCCGCGATTGCCAATTCAGCCATTATCAGCCTTGTCAGTGCGTCGTTACTAACGTTTACTCCCCACGCTTATGGTGTCCTTACTTGAAAATCCCCTGCGCAGTGGTCTCCAACAAGACCGGATTCCTGAGCCGCAGATTTTGGTCATCTTTGGGGCCTCGGGCGACCTCACCCAGCGCAAAATTGTGCCCGCCATCTATCAGATGCGGCGCGAGCGGCGGCTGCCCCCCGAGCTGACGATCGTAGGTGTCGCCCGCCGCGAGTGGAGCCACGAATTCTTTCGCGAGCACCTGCGCGAAGGGGTCGAAGAATTTGGCAACGGCCTCGGCTTTGAGACCATTTGGAATGACTTTGCCCGGGGGCTGTTTTACTGCCCCGGCGACATTGACGACCCTGAGTTTTACCAGTCTCTCAAAAAATTCTTGGCGGAGCTCGACCAGCAGCGGGGCACCCAGGGCAATCGGGTGTTCTACCTCTCGGTGGCGCCACGCTTTTTTGGCGAAGCGACCGAGCAACTGGGCGCAGCGGGCATGCTCGAAGACCCCGATAAGCAGCGACTAATTATCGAAAAGCCCTTTGGCAAAGACCTTTCCTCGGCGCGGGTGCTCAACCGGGTGGTGCAGAGCGTGTGCAACGAGCGTCAGATCTACCGCATTGACCACTACTTGGGCAAAGAAACCGTTCAAAACCTGATGGTGTTTCGCTTTGCCAACGCCATCTTTGAACCGCTGTGGAACCGGCAGTTTGTCGACCACGTGCAGATTACCGTGGCCGAAACCGTGGGCCTAGAGGGCCGGGCGGGCTACTACGAAACCGCCGGGGCGCTGCGCGACATGGTGCAAAACCACCTGATGCAGCTGTTTTGCCTCACCGCCATGGAGCCTCCCAACTCCCTCGACGCCGACAGCATCCGCAACGAGAAGACCAAGGTGCTTCAGGCTACCCGCCTCAGCGACATTGATGACATCAGCCAGGCGGCTGTGCGCGGCCAGTATTCAGGCGGCTGGATGAAGGGCCAAGCGGTGCCGGGCTACCGCGAAGAGGAGGGCGCCAGCCCCCAATCGACGGTGCAGACCTTTAGCGCTATTAAGCTAGAGATCGACAACTGGCGCTGGAAAGGGGTGCCTTTCTACATGCGCACCGGCAAGCGCATGCCTAAGAAGGTCAGCGAAATTTCCATCCACTTTAAGGAAGTGCCCCACCTAATGTTTCAGTCGGCCGCCCAGCAGATGAACCACAACGTGCTGGCTCTGCGGATTCAGCCTGACGAGGGCATCTCCATGCGGTTTGAGGTGAAAACCCCCGGTAACTCCCTGCGGACGCGATCGGTGGATATGGATTTCCGCTACGATGCCGCTTTTGGCCAAGCCAATACCGACGCCTACGCGCGCCTGATCGTTGACTGCATGCTAGCCGACCAAACTCTGTTCACCCGCGGCGACGAGGTCGAGGCCTCGTGGCGGCTGCTGACCCCCCTGCTCGAAGCCTGGGATGCCCCCGCTGATCCGAAAGCAATCCCGATGTATGAGGCGGGCACCTGGGGACCGGTTGAGGCCGAGTTTTTGCTGAACAAAGACGGGCGGCGCTGGCGACGGCTGTAGACGGCGATCGCCCCTAGCTGAGCCTAATTTCTCCAAGTCTTGTACATCACTGCCCCCTTATTCACCGCACTATGACTACCACTCCTGTCGTTGCCCTTCAAAAGCCTAAAGACATTTCCCTCGACGAGATCGAGTCAGAGCTGCACAAGATCTGGCACCAGCAAGATACTGGGGCTGCTACCCCGATGGCCACCCGGGCCACCACCTTCACTATGGTGATCTATGAGCCTGAAGAGGTGCAGCAGATCTTGGCGGCCCTGGGGCATTACACGGGCTATATCGACGGTAACCACGGCCCCCAAACCCGTGATGCTATTCGTCATGCCCAGATCGCCTACGACCTGCGGGTGACCGGCCGCGTTGACCCCCCCACCCTGGCTCGAGTGCGCCAAGAATACGCCCAGCTTTCGGCGGCCCAAAAGCTTTACCCCAACCTTGATCAGCGGGGGTTTAGCCTCAGCGAGTCGATTTCGGCCCACAACCCCTGCCGCATCATTAGCCTCTGCCCCACCTTTGGGGAAGATACGGGGGTAACGGCTCAGGTGTCGGTATATTGCCCAGTACAAAAGAAAAGCACGGGCAACCTGATTTGCTGCGAGTACATCAACCTGCGGGGTACCAAGGCTGCCCTAGAGCGGGTGAGCGATCTGGTGGCGTCGCTGACCCTGCCAGAGCTGCCTAAGTTTGTCTGGTGGAAGGCCACTCCCAGCCCAGAGCAGTTAATTTTTCAGAACCTAGCTCGGGAAAGCAACTGCATTATTGTTGACTCCAGCTACTTTAGCGATGCCGAGGCCGAGCTGCACAAGATGCAGGAGCTGATTGAGTCGGGCACCTACATTGCCGATCTCAACTGGCACCGGCTGGCCCCCTGGCAAGAGTTGACCGCCGCTGCCTTTGATCCCCCCGAGCGGCGTGAATCGCTGCTTGATGTAGACCGCATCAGCATCGACTATGAGCAGGGCAACGCGGCGCAGGCGCTGCTCTACCTGGGCTGGTTTGCCAGCCGTCTGGGCTGGCATCCCATCGGCTATGTCGAAGAAGGTGGCATCTACAACATCAAAAAGATTCACTTTAAAGGGCCTAACGACCTGGCCATTGAGGCTGAGCTGGCGGGCATTCCGGTAGCCGACTTGGGAGAAGTCATTGGCGACCTCACCGGGCTGCGGCTGTTATCCACCGATAAGAATGCCAACTGCTGCACTATTTTGTGTTCTGAGACCTCGGGCTGTATGCGCATGGAGGCCGGTGGCGGTGCCCAAGCTTGTCAGGTGGAGCAGGTGACCGCCCTGTCTGACCAAAAGGCTGACTTTATGCTGGGCCAGCAGCTTCAGCGCTGGGGAGAGGACGTACTCTACGAGGAAAGCTTGGCGATGGTGGCGAAGATCATGCATCTGCTTTAGGCCTCCGATACAGGTTTCTGAGCCATTTTTGGCCCACGCTAGTCGAAAGGACAGAGACTCTGTAAATCCTCTACAGTGGCAAGCAGTGTCTATTCTGTTGTTGATGCCACCCCAAGCTGCTGTAGAAACGCTTACCGTCGGTCAAACCCAGCTGCTGCTCCTGCCGGAGCGGGCGGTTTATGTCGAGACGCTGGGGGCGCTGCTGGTGTCAGATGTGCATTTGGGCAAGGCAGAAACGTTTCAGCATTACGGGCTGCCCGTGCCTAGCCAGGTCAACCATGGCACCCTTGGGCGACTTGAGGCCCTGTGCGCTCAGCACAGGCCCGGCTCACTGTGGATTTTGGGCGACCTCTTCCACGGGCGTGTGGGCATGGACGATGAGGTGATTGATGCCTGGCTGAAGTTTTTGCACCGCACCCAGGTGAGTGCCCATCTCATTCTCGGCAACCACGATCGCCCCTTGGAAGACACCCTGACCCAGCTCTCAGTGGAATGCTTTGTGGAAGCAGTGGAGGTCGGGGGCGTCCTGTTTAGCCACGAGCCCGATCTGGACCCAAACCGGCTGAATATCTGCGGGCACATTCACCCCTGTTTTCGCTTAAGCATGGGGTGCGATCGCCTGCGCTTACCTTGCTTTCATTGGCAGGCCCGGCAGAACCGGCTGACACTGCCCTCCTTTGGCGAGTTTACCGGCGGCTATGACATTGCTCTGGCGGCGGGGGAGATGGCCTACGTGGTAGCGGAGGGGGCGGTAGTGGGTTTTGGTAGGTGATAGGAGTAGGGGGTTAGGGAGTTAGGGGTAAGGATTGTTGCAGAATCGGAACTCTCACAGCTAAACGTCAACCGCTCTGGGGGCAGGCGCTATGCTATATCTCTGGATTTCCTGGAGGGAGTGGTTATGGCCTGGGGCAAGCGGTGGATGACGTGGGGACTCTGCGGCGTGCTGAGTTTGACGGTGGCTGGCTGTTGGTGGCGCGATAATGATGCGGCGGTCGAGGTGCTTCCCATTGATGAGGAGCCGTCGGTGGTGAGCGACCCTGCCGCTTCGACCCCGAGCACTACCCCCGCCCCCCGTCCTACGCCCAACCCGCCGGAACCTGGGGTGGGTGGAATAGGGACAGCGATGAACCCACCCCAGGCAGCGCAGCTGATCGCGGATCAGCCTGAGGCGCAGATCAATCTGCGATCGCAGCCTTCCGCCGACTCCACGGCCAAGGGCTACGGCCTGGTGGGCGATCCGGTAGAACTGCTGCGATCGACTGAGGGCAGCGACGGCACCTGGTACTTCGTCAAATTTGACAAGTCTGGGGCCGAGGGCTGGATTCGCGGCGATTTTATCAACACTGCCGGACGAGCTACTCCTCTATCCCAGCAGGCTGACGAGAGCAACACCTGCGAGGGCGTGATGGAAGGTATGGCCTTTACTGCCTTTTACGACGCCAGCGGCTTTCACTTAGTGCGCTTCGTCAACCTAGAAACTAAAAACACCTTCGATGCTACCCTTAGCCGTCAGGGCAGCAGCAACGACGGACAGCCCCTATACCAGGGCAGCGCCAGTCCGCCAGCGGGCGGCAGTTATCCTGTGGCGCTGACCGATTTCTCGGGGGGCAACCCCCGCAGCGGTTCTCAGGTGAGTCTAAATTACACAGGGATTGAAGGGAGCGCGACCTGTGAGTAGGGCGTGGGGGTTGGGGAAGTAACTGGGATAAAACCATTACTCCATCACTTCTTACCCATCACTCCTCACCGCGATTTAATTGAATAAACCCATCCCAGGGAGAAGTGCGCTGATAAGATTGGAGCGCAGAGCTGCCACCCAACTCACCCTGGAGCCATGGGACTGTTAGTGCATTGGCAATGGCTGATAGATCGCTGCGATCGCCCCCAAGCAACCTTCCGACTGCTTCCCTTACCCCCAGGTTAAATGACTTCTGAATCTTTACCTGCCGCCGTTGCGATCGTGCACGAGTGGCTCGTCAGTCGGGCAGGGTCAGAAAAAGTCGTCGAGCAAATGCTGGCGGTGTGCCCTCGGGCGGATGTCTTTAGCTTGGTGCAGTTCTTAGAACCCGAGGCGGTGTCTCTAATTCCACCAGGGACTCGGGTTGAGACCTCCTTTCTGCAAAAACTGCCCGGGGCGCGACGGCACTTTCGTCAATATTTGCCGCTGATGCCCCTGGCGGTGGAGCAGTTTGACCTCTCAGACTATGACCTGGTGCTTTCCAGTAACCACGCTGTGGCCAAAGGAGTGCTCACTCGCCCCCACCAACTCCACGTCAGCTACGTACACACCCCCATTCGCTACGCGTGGGATTTACAGCACCAGTACCTCCAGCAGGCGGGGCTCACCCGAGGTGCCAAAAGCGCCCTCACTCGCCTGATTTTGCACTACCTGCGCCTGTGGGACCTCGCCGCCGCCCACCGAGTAGATTGCTTTGTGGCCAACTCTCGCTACGTGGCCCGCCGCATTTGGAAAACCTATCGCCGCCCCGCCACGGTGATCTACCCGCCGGTGGCGGTCGATCGCTTCTGCTGGCAGCAGCCCCGCGACGATTTCTATCTCACGGTGTCGCGCTGTGTACCTTACAAACGGGTCGATCTCACCGTGGAGGCTTTTAACCGCCTTGGGCTACCGCTGGTAGTAATTGGCGACGGGCCGGCTTTGGCGGAGCTGCAGCGATCGGCCAAACCCAATATCACCTTTTTGCGGAATTCTGTGGACGCGGTGGTGTCAGATCATATGGCGCGTTGTCGAGGGTTTATTTTTCCAGCGGAAGAAGACTTTGGCATCACTGTAGTCGAAGCCCAAGCGGCGGGGGCACCGGTAATTGCCTACGGCCAGGGCGGCTGTGTCGAAACCGTACAGCCGGGGAAAACTGGACTACTGTTTAGCCAGCAAACCGTAGATCATTTGGTGCAGGCCGTGCAGCATTTTGCTCAGCACGGAGTCGAGTTTGGGGCTGAAGCCATTCGCCATCATGCCGAAACTTTTTCCGAGTCAAGATTTCGCCAGGAATTAACCACATATTTGGCACATAAATGGCTGAAATTTGAGCAGGGCAATGAATTAGAGTAGTGTCGGTGTTTTAGGAGTGTTGGGGAAATTTATGTTTCCTCTCGAGCGCACGGTTCATCCAGTAATGCTGTCCTTGAGGATGTCAACCCGCTCCTTGCCGATGGTTGCCCTCCTCAGTCTGTCTGATTTACTAGCTCTGGCCCTAGCTGGCTGCGCTGGGGTTTATTTGCGACTGGCTTTCGATGGGCAGTATTCGCCCAGTCTTTACGGGCAGCTATGGCCAATTTTGGGCGTGTTTCTGCTGGCCTACGCTGTGGCTGGGCTCTACCCAGCAGTAGGCCTGAGCCCCGTCGACGAGCTGCGGCGTATTTGTCTGTCCACCACCTTTACTTATCTAGTGCTGGGGGCGGGGCTCTTTTTAACCCGTGAAGGCGAGACTTACTCGCGCGGAGTGTTTTTGCTGGCTTGGCTGCTGGCGTTGCTGACGGTGCTGACCGGGCGTCTGCTGGTAAAGCATTTATTTGCTCGTTACCCCTGGTGGGGGTATCAAGTTCTGATCTTGGGTGGTGGGCGTACCGGCGAGCTGGTAATTCAAACCCTGAAGAATCAGCCCGCTTTTGGCCTGAAACCCGTAGCCGTACTGGATGACAGTCGGGTGCATGAGGGCAGTTTGTGTGGGGTTCCCATTGTCGGGCCGCTGTCGGCCGCACCGCATTTGGCCCTCCGTCACGATATCCACTACGCCATTGTGGCGATGCCTGGAATGCAGCGAGAAAAGCTGCTGCGGGTGCTGGAGCTGTATGGCCGCACTTTCCCTCACCTATTGATGATTCCTGACCTATTTGGGGTCGCTAGCCTGTGGGTCAGTTCTAAAGACCTGGGCGGTATTTTGGGTCTAGAAATTCGGCAGCAGCTGCTGCTACCGGGGCCTCGCCTGCTCAAAACCCTTCTAGATTTGGTGCTGACCCTGGTGGTAGGGCTCTGCCTGCTGCCGATACTGGTGGTGATTGCGGTTTTAGTCAAGCTCGATTCGCCGGGGCCGGTGTTTTATGGTCAGCCCCGGCTGGGGCAAAACAATACAACTTTTGTTGCCTGGAAATTTCGCTCCATGGTGCCCAATGCTGGGCTGGTATTGGAACGCTACCTGACCGAAAACCCGCTTCTGCAGGAGCAGTGGGAGCGCGACCATAAGCTGCGCTACGACCCACGCATTACCCGCGTGGGTCGTTTTCTGCGCCGCACTAGCTTAGATGAGCTGCCCCAGCTGTGGAATGTGCTGCGAGGAGAGATGAGCCTAGTAGGGCCACGACCTATTGTTAAAGAAGAGATCGTTCGCTACGCCGACAAGTACAGCCTCTACACTAAAGTGCTGCCGGGCCTGACGGGGCTGTGGCAGGTGTCAGGGCGCAACAATGTGTCCTACGACGAGCGGGTCAACCTGGATGCCTACTACGTGAGAAACTGGTCGGTCTGGCTAGACATCTATATTTTGCTGAGAACAGTGTGGGTAGTTGTAATTGGCGATGGAGCCTACTAGGGTGAAAGGGTTTGGGTTTGGTAGCCCAGCCTCGGAGCGGTTGGTTTTGGCCAGTTTGGTGGCGTTGCCCTACATCGTCTATGGGGCGATCGCGGGGTTAGTCTGGTTTTTGCTGGTGAGCCTGTACCAGGGCTGGCGAGCGATTGGGCGATTGCTTTACACCCAGGGCTGGCTGTGGCTGGCTCTAGGGCTTGGGGTCAGCGTGGCGCTCTCTCAAGCCCCTGGAGAGTCGGCCCTGCAGGCGCTTAATTTTGTACCATTCTTCGTGCTCTACGGGGCGATCGCCATCGCCGTGCCCCAGTTTCGACAGCCCTGGGCAACCCTGCACAACTGGGCCGTGGCGCTGCTGGTGGCGACTATACCCGTTAACCTGACGGCGATCGCTGAGTTTTACCTGCGATCGCCCGCCGGTCTGGCTCGCTGGGGTAGCCACTCTGGCCTGACCTGGCTCTACCAGCAAACCGACTACGGCCAGCGCGCCAGCGCGATGTTTGGCCACCCCAACGCCCTGGCCAACTATATGGTGATTGTGTTTGGTCTGGGGCTAGGGCTCTGTGCTTACTACCTCAATCGCCCTGAGCTAAAAGCTAAAAGCGTTTGGATTTGCGCTGCCACCGCCTTAGTGCTAGTGGGCATTTACTGCTCGGGCTCTCGCAATGGGTTGCTGATCGCAGGCATTCAGCTGCTGCTGTTTGGCGGTTTGCTGCGGCCCTACCGCTATATTTTTTGGGCAGGGCTAGGGGCGATCGCGCTACTCACCGCCAGCGCCTTGATCTGGGGCGTAGGGGGACGCAGCCTGCCTGAGGCCTTTGCCACCGTTTCGCTCCGCTTTAGCGTCTGGCGCTTAGCCCTCGACATGATCCCACACCACCCCTGGTTTGGCACAGGTCTAGGCACCTTTAAGCAGCTCTATGACCCGGCCGACTTTCCGGTGGCCGGTGACTTTTTACCTCACGCCCACAACCTGTGGCTAATGCTCGCTGCCGAGGCCGGCATTCCAGTCGCTTTGGGGTTTACGGGAATAGTGGGATGGGTCTTGGGGCGTAGCACTTTTACTCTGGTTGCGGTTCCACTATCCCCCGATGCCATGGCCCTTTTGGCGGGCTACCTTACCGGTTTTGGCGGCACTGCTGCGTTTGCCATCTTTGACTTGGCCTTTTACGATGGCCGCATCAATATTTTGGGATGGCTACTGTTGGGCTGCGTTCAGGCCATGGCGTACCTAACGTTGAGCGCTAAATCAGCTTCACCAGCCGGAGACCAAGGTACAGCCCAATAGCCGTACCCACCATGACCGACAAAAACAGCACATAGGCGACTACACCACCCATAACTTCTCTCTCCACAACGGTTACGACTCTATATTGAACCACGGCAGGGGGAGCGTGGGGCAGTGGGGGAGTAGGGGAGTGAGGGAGTAATTGAGACAATCCATTACCCCGTCACTCCGTCGCTCCATCACCCCGTAACCCCTAGGCGCTAAAGTTTTAAAGCACCTCCTTCCTCTGACTATCCCTATGAAATCCGTCATCCCCGTCCCCCTGCCAAGTCAGCCCTACGATGTGGTGGTGGCCGCTGGGGGTATGGACCATTTGGGTACCTGGCTGGGGGGCGGGGATTCGCCACTGGTGAAGCCGGGGCAAAAGCTCCTGCTAGTGTCGAATCCGGCGATTTTTAAGCGGTACGGCGATCGCGCCCTCGCCTCCCTCACCCAGGCGGGCTACGCGGTCGAAACCTGTCTGCTGCCCGCTGGGGAACGCTATAAAACCCCTAGCTCTCTACAAAAAATCTACGACGCGGCCCTTGACTTTCACCTAGAGCGTAAGTCGGCAATGGTCGCCCTGGGGGGCGGTGTGGTGGGCGATATGACGGGTTTTGCCGCCGCCACCTGGCTGCGGGGGGTGAACGTGGTGCAGGTGCCCACCTCGCTGCTGGCCATGGTAGACGCCTCCATTGGTGGCAAAACCGGCGTTAACCATCCCCGAGGCAAGAACTTGATTGGGGCGTTTCATCAGCCGCGCCTGGTGCTGATTGACCCTACGGTGCTGAAAACCCTGCCCGTACGAGAATTTCGGGCAGGCATGGCGGAGGTAATCAAGTACGGCGTGATTTGGGATCGAGACCTATTTGAAACGCTGGAGGCCGCCCCTCGCCTCGATCAGTACCGCTATTTGGGGGATGAGCTGCTGCACACCATTCTGACGCGATCGTGCCAGGCCAAGGCTGATGTAGTCTCCCAAGACGAAAAAGAGGCGGGGCTGCGGGCAATTCTCAACTATGGACACACCATTGGCCATGCGGTGGAGAGCTTGATGAACTATCGCGGGGTCAATCACGGAGAGGCGGTAGCGATCGGCATGGTGGCGGTCGGTAAGATCGCCACCGCCCTCGACTACTGGACCACCGCTGAGGAAACGCGACAGCTGAAACTGATTGAAGAAACGGGGCTACCCACCCAGATTCCGGCCCAGCTGGCCTCCGAAGACATTCTCTCGCTGCTGCAGGGCGACAAGAAAGTGAAGGATGGCCAGGTTCGCTTTGTCATGCCAAACGGCTTAGGTGCGGCTAAGGTGACAGGTGACATTACCCGCAAGCAAATTTTGGCAGCTCTAGAAAGCTAGTAGTGCCGAGGCACATGGCCATTGTCTGTCCTCGACAGTTAGAGCCTGTTGGTAGATACAGACTTCGGTAAAATGAGACATTATCTGTCACCAACCTGCAATGCAAACCCAAGACCGTCCAATCTCTGTTCCTGCTTCTGGTCTGGCTTACCCCAGCCGAAGCGCTAGCGTGAGCCGCACCACCGGGGAAACCGATGTGCAGGTGAGCCTCAATTTGGACGGCACCGGGCAGTGTGAGGCGAAGACAGGCATTCCCTTTCTCGACCATATGCTGCACCAGATTTCGTCCCACGGGCTGATTGATCTAGAGGTGCGGGCCACAGGCGATATTGAGATCGACGACCACCACACCAATGAGGATGTGGGCATTACCTTAGGGATGGCGCTGCACCAGGCCCTGGGCGATCGCAAGGGCATCACCCGCTTTGGCCACTTTGTCGCGCCGCTCGACGAATCGCTGGTGCAGGTAGCGCTGGATTTCTCGGGTCGGCCTCACCTCAGCTATGGGCTGGAAATTCCGACCCAGCGGGTGGGCACTTATGACACTCAGCTGGTACGCGAGTTTTTTGTGGCGGTGGTCAACCATAGCCAAATGACCCTGCACATTCGCCAGCTTGACGGCATCAACTCGCACCATATTATTGAGGCCACATTCAAGGCCTTTGCGCGGGCCATGCGCATGGCTACCGAGGTAGACCCCCGCCGAGCGCACCTGATTCCCAGTTCTAAAGGGGTGATTTAGGCAAATTATTTATCCTCCCTAAGCAGACTATTGCCAGCCATAAGACCCGCATCTTGGTAGAGCGTAAACATTTAAGAAGCCGTCTAGACTATGCCTTCAACCCTATGAAAGGACAAGTACGATGGCTAAAGGCAATTCAGATTTGGGTGAGCAGGCCCTGAGCAAAGCATTCGAGGTAGGGCTGTCTACCCAACTTGATGCCGCAGACGACCTAGATGCCGAGATACGCACCAACCCGATCGCACTGATGCAGGGAGAGCTAGAGTCGGCCAATATTGAAGGGCGCGGTCTAGTGATCAAAAACGAGCTGCGGACCGAGCAGCTTTCGGTCAAAACCGATGGTATCTCCATTGACCCCCTCAAGGCGGCTTTTGGCAATATTGAGCTAACTCGCCCCACCAATGCCAGCGCTGCGGTTGAGCTGACAGAGGTCGATATTGAGCGGGCCTGCAATTCTGACTATATTCAGCAAAAACTGAAGTCTTTGGATGTCACCTTAGATGGTCGTCCGGTGCGGCTTAGCGCTGAGCAGATTGACTTTTCTCTGCCGGGGAATGGTCAGGTGGCGATCGCTGCTAGCGTCGTGCTAGATGAAACCGGCGAGCGGCAGCAGGTGGCCTTTCGCGCTACCCCAGCCATGGGGCCTCAGGGGCACGAGGTGGTGCTGAACGATGTTCAAATTGAGCCAGAAAACACCTCAGAACCTCTGACTCAGAGCCTGCTGGCGGCCGCCAAAGACTTGCTCGACCTGCACAATTTTACCCTCAGCGGCATGACGCTCCAGCTGCAAAGCTTGGACGTTCAGCAAGGGAAGATCGCCCTACAGATGCAGGCCTATATAGAGAAATTCCCTGGGGGAAAATAGCATAGGCGATTTTGCTGGGTGGACTCGCAGCAGGGACGTACTGCTTTACTAAAGCGTCCGTCCCTGCGATCGCTTACGTACAGCCAATCTTCCTAAGTCGGTTAGCCTCAGCGTCTGGAGCTAGCCCGCGCTAGCTCCAGACGCTGAGGCCACAAACTGGGTCGGAATCAGCATCGCAATTTTCGCGCAAGCCTCCGCATCCGACAGTGCATCGTGGTGGTTGAGGGGAATGCCCAGGTAGTCGCACACGTTGGGCAGCTTGGTGGGGCGAAGGTTCCAGGCTTGGCGGGCCAGCTTGACCGTACAGACAAAGTCGGGCACCGGGGGCAAAATACCGTAGGCCTTGCAGCAGGCGTAGAGCACGCTGCGATCGAAGGACGCATTGTGGGCCACAAAGAAGTCGGCCCCTGTCAACATCGCCGCGATGTCGGGCCACAGCTCGGCAAAATCGGGTTCATTGGCCACCTGCCGCCAGGTAATGCCATGGATGTGGGTGAACTCAAACAGCCGCCGCGGAGGCCGAATCAGGTAGTGAACCTTATCTACCACCTGCCCCTGCTCAACTCGAACTAAGCCAATAGCGCAGGCGCTGTCGCGGTAGCGATCGGCGGTTTCAAAATCGAGGGCTACAAAGGTCGTCATGGCAAAATCTTACAGGCATGGCGGCGCGATCGCAGCCCAATACCGCTAACCCAGGTCTAGCTTGCCTCAATCGTTTAGCCGCGTGGGTACCTTAAGAGTATTGAACTGCCGATAGTATAGCGGTGACCATTGTGCTTAAACCCAAAGTTAATGCTTGGCAGTAACGGGGGCAGTGACTTTGGCTCAGGGCTACGGCTTATTAGGGACAGGTAAAACCATGCGTGGACTCTCTTTAGTCGGGCTATTGGTAGGGCTTGGGGTAGTAGGGATGCTAATGTTTCATCAGAACAAGCCCGCTGAGACTAGCGAGACCCCGCTTCCCACAGAAAATATTGAGAAGGCCAACGAAGCTGCTGACGTTGTAGAGCAACAGGCGGAGCAGCTTCAGCAAGATCTGCAAAAGCTGCCCTAGTTGCTACCCCAAGCACCGCTCAGCGGTAGAAATAGCAAAATTGTCCTAGGCGGCCTCGGCGCGCCTAGGACAATTTTGGCCGCTGTGATCTGCTGTGATCTACTGGGGCAGCTCCTTTTCGATGTCATTGCGGCCACCAATGTAATGCTCGTACCACTGCATCAATGGAGTCGAGGTGACGCCGTGCAGTGTTACCGAAATGGTGACTGTAATGATCGTTAGCCAGGCAATCATCTCGCCGGCTTCGTCCTGTAAACCCTGACCCAGACAGTAGGTGAGATAGTACAGCGAGCCCACGCCGCGAATGCCAAACCACCCAAACAGCAAGCGCGTGGCCGGGTGAACTGGAGAGCCAATGGTGCTCACCCAGGCTCCTAGGGGGCGAATCACAAGGATCAGCAAGCCCGCTATGATGAGGCCCGGAACCGCAAACTTTAGCATGGGCTCAACGCGCAGCAGTGACCCCAGCAGCAAAATAGTGCCAATTTCGGTTAGCTTTTCGAGCCGTTCCATAAACTTGAGGCGGGAGAGCGATCGCTCATCGCTTAAGCGATGGTGGTACATAGCCACTCCAGCGACAAAAACGGCTAAAAAGCCGTAGCCGTGAACTAGTTCGGCCACTGAATAGGCGAGCAAGATAGTGCTGAGGCCAACAAAATCTTCCATTACCTCATCGACACTATTTCTTTTGGCGAGATGCCGCTCTAGCCAGCAGATCCCCTTAGCCATCCCAATACCAACCAGCAGGCCAGCAGCGATCGCCCAGATCAGATCGACGGCTACCCAGCGCCCAAACCAGCTCTGCCAGTTGTCGTCTTTTAGCCAGTGCAGCCCAAAGTAGACAAAGGGAAAGGCCAGCGCATCGTTAAGGCCGCCCTCGGAGGTTAGTCCAAAGCGCAGCTCGTCCTGGTCTTGGGGGTTAGCGAGCTGCACTTCAGAGGCCAAAACTGGGTCGGTGGGAGCCAAAATTCCCCCTAGCAATATGCCTACGCCCCATTCCAGCTTGAGAAAAAAGTGGCCGATGGCGGCGATCGCAAAGATCGAAATCGGCATCAAAAAGCCGATCAGCCGAATCGTTGAATTCCACGCCCAGGTCTTTAGCGGCCGATTCATTTTCAAGCCGCAGCTAAAGAGAGAAATCAACACTACAAACTCGGTCAGCCGCTCTAAAAGGGCGGCGTCGGGTCGCGTTTGCACCAGGTTAACGCCGTAGGGACTTAAACCAATCCCCACAATTAGATAAATCAGCGCGTAGGACAGGGGCAATCGGCCAATCCAGCCCGAACCCAAAGTTACTGTAAGCAGCAACAACCCTATAACCAGTAGATCGAGAATGTAAATATCCACAGGTTGTCAAGGCCAAGGTATAAACTGCCCTTCCACTCTAGGAGCTAGACTCGAGGGCTAAGTGCAACCTGCGGTAGATTTTCCCCTTGCTTGGGCTTGAACCATTTAAGTTGGTAAGCAGACGGATGCGCTAAACCCACAAGCACGAGGGTGAAAATGAATCAGACCCAACCTTCAATGATTGTTGTTGTAGGCGCGTCTGCTGGGGGCATGCAGGCCTTGACGAAGCTGACCGCGCAGCTACCAAAAGATTTCCCGGCTGCTGTCTTCGTGGTCAACCACATGAGTGCAGACATCAAGGGAGACGTGCTAGTCAGAGCCCTGAGTGAGAGTGGTGGGCTAACCTGCGAACAGGCTCACAACGAGCAACCCTTCCAAAGTGGTCACATCTATTTGGCACCCCCCGATCAACATATTTTGCTCGTGGAAGGAAAAATTTTGGTCACCAAGGGGGCACGCGAAAACCGCTACCGACCGGCCATTGACCCCTTGTTTCGTTCCGCCGCAGTGGCCTATGGCAATCGCGTCATCGGCATTGTTCTGACTGGCTACCTGGATGATGGCACCAGCGGCATGATGGCCATCAAACGATGCGGCGGCGTCTGCATCGCTCAAGATCCGCTGGATGCCTCCTATCCAGACATGCCCCAGTCGGTGATCACCAATGTAGGAGCTGACTACTGCTTGCCCATTGCTGAAATGGGAACGCTGCTGTCGGAACTGGTGCGCCGAAACCTACCCAATCGCCAGCAGCCGCCCAAAGACATCGTGATCGAGGCGGAAATTGCCCAGCGCGTTTTAAGTGATTTGCCTTCGGTCGAGGCGCTGGGCGAGCAGGTGCCGTTCAACTGTCCCGACTGTGGTGGGGTGCTGTGGCAAATGGCGGAAGGCGATCTTCTCAGGTATCGCTGTCATACAGGCCACGCGTTTACCTCGGCGGTGCTGCTAGCCCAGCAAACGGCCAAGATTGAAGAAACGCTGTGGGTGGCTCTGCGGATGTTTGAAGAGCGTCAGAACTTGATTGCCACCATGGGTCAGAAGCAGGGCAATTCTTCTTCAATCTTGCAGCGGGTGCAAGATTCTCAAATTCACATTGAGCGGATTCGCGCCATGTTAAAAGCGACCCACGAAGGCGATCGCGATGGATAAGACGAAATAGCTCCCATGCTTTTAGGTTGGACTTCAGGCGAGCTGCTGTAAAAGTGCTAGGCTTTGCGCCCAAAGCAATCTCCATAGCCGTTACGGAGGCCGTTATTAAGCAAGAATGTGTCTAGTCGCTGCCGCCCCAGGTCCAGCGAGGATTGCCATCCCGCAGACCCTTAAACAGAATGACCGTGGTAAACCCGTTGGGGTCGCGCATCCCCGTCATGTCGAGAATGGCCTTGACCTGACCGTTGATCAGCTGAATGCGGATGTAGGAGTTGCCCTCGTAGGCGGCGTCATCGACGCTGACCATGCCGCCCGAGGCTTGACAATTGCGGTATTCGGGCTTGAGGGTGCCCACCCAAGTGGCGCTAAACTGATCTGACTGGGACAGTCTAATGTCGGTGGCAATGTCGCGCAGCTTGACCATGCCCTCGGTCGAAAAGCTACCCTCAGCGTAGGGGCGTAGGGTTTCGTGGGCCGTCAGCCCCTCAGGACAGCGGGCCTGTGGGCTACTGAGCAGGGGCAGTACGCTCAGGTCGATTGTGTTGGCCAAGGCCGCCGTGCCGCTCAGCAGACAGATCGGCAGGCTGCCCAACAGCGCCCCGGCTAGATTTAGTTTCATTCTCGGTCTCTCCTTGGTTAACATCGGCTCGATCGCTGAGCTGCTATCCCCAGCTACAGTGGTTAGGGCGGCGATTCCTGACGGGCGATCGCCCAGAATGGTAAGACCCCAGACCAATGTGGCATGATGATCCTCTGCGCCTCACTGGGACTTTGCCCCATTATTTCGTATGCTACGCCTCAGCCAAATTAAACTGCCCCTCGACCACCCCGAAGCCGCCCTTGAGGAGGCGATTCTCAAAAAGCTGCACCTGCCAGCGGCGGATTTGACCAGCTTCACCATCTTCAAACGCAGCTATGACGCCCGCAAGAAGGGCAACATCGCCCTGGTCTACATCGTCGATGTGGAGACGCCGCAGGAAAAGGCCCTGCTCAAGCGGTTTAAGAAAGATGCCACGGTGACCGTGACGCCCGATCTGACCTATCGCCCGGTGACCCAAGCTCCCGAGGGATTTCAGAATCGCCCGATCGTGATTGGCATGGGACCCTGCGGCATGTTTGCGGGGCTGATGCTGGCGCAAATGGGGTTTCGGCCCATTATTCTCGAACGGGGCAAGTCGGTGCGCGATCGCAGCGTCGACACCTTTGGCTTTTGGCTCAAAAAGACCCTCAACCCCGAGTCAAACGCGCAGTTTGGCGAAGGCGGCGCGGGCACATTCTCCGATGGCAAGCTCTACAGCCAGGTGAGCGACCCCCACCACTACGGCCGCAAGGTGCTCACCGAGCTGGTAAATGCCGGCGCTTCTCCCGAAATTCTCTATATCAATAAGCCCCACATCGGCACCTACCGCCTAGTCAAAATCGTGCAGAATATGCGCGCCATGATTGAGTCTCTGGGCGGCGAGATTCGCTTTCAGACCCGCGTCGCCGACATTGACATCGACCAGGGCCAGGTGCGCGGCGTGCGGCTCGACAATGGCGACTACCTAGCCAGCGACCACGTGGTGTTGGCCGTGGGCCACAGCGCCCGCGACACCTTTCACATGCTCTACGAGCGGGGGGTTTACATTGAGGCCAAGCCCTTTTCCATCGGCTTTCGTATCGAGCACCCCCAGTCGCTGATCGATCACTGCCGGTTGGGCGACCAGGCTGGCCACCCCCGCCTGGGCTCCGCCGACTATAAGCTGGTGCACCACTGCGAAAATGGGCGATCGGTCTACAGCTTTTGCATGTGCCCCGGCGGCAAGGTGGTGGCGGCAGCGTCAGAACCGGGCCGCCTGGTGACCAACGGAATGAGCGAATACGCGCGGGATGAGTCGAACGCCAACAGCGCGATCGTGGTGGGTATCACCCCCGAGGTTGACTACCCCGAGGGGCCGCTGGCGGGCATTGTGCTCCAGCGCCGCCTGGAGGAATTTGCCTTTGAGCTGGGCGGCGGCACCTACGAAGCTCCCGGCCAGCTGGTGGGGGATTTTTTGGCCAACCGGCCCTCGACCGCCTTTGGCGAGGTGCAGCCGTCCTACAAGCCGGGGGTGAAGCTGGGGGATTTGAGCAGCAGCTTGCCGGAGTATGCGATCGCCGCTATCCGTGAGGCCATCCCGGCCTTCGACCACAAAATCCACGGGTTCGCCATGGATGACGCCGTGCTCACCGGCATTGAGACCCGCACCTCATCGCCCATTCGCATCAAGCGCAATGAGCAGTTCCAAAGTCTCAACACTGCTGGGCTCTACCCCGCTGGCGAAGGAGCTGGCTATGCCGGGGGCATTTTATCCGCCGGTATCGACGGCATTCGGGTGGCGGAGGCCGTCGCCTTGAGTTTGGTGAAGGGGCAATCCCCTCAGTAGGGGCACACGACGCGCTCCCTTAACTCATCCTCTTGGGGCCGATCGCCGGGCGGGCAGTCTGCGCCGTGAGGGCTTGTTCTCTGGCTCTAGCGAATCGGGGTGCTGGGCCTCCAGCAAAAACACCCGCCGCCCGTCGGTAATGCGGTAGAGCGTGGTGCAGGTACACGTATGGCCCTCAGCTTTGAGCTGGGCGGCTCGTAGGTCGCAGGCAGCTTGGGCTTGCTCAACTTCTTCCCAGTCGGTTTCGAGAAAAATTTCTTGAATTAAACTCATACAGCTAAAGAATGAAGAGTAAAGAACGAAAAAAAGAAGTGTTTGACGCGCTCGAATGATGGCGTTTTAATCCCTCCAGCAGACACTTCACTGCCTGGAGCAGAGATTTGAGAGGACTTTTGAAAAGCTCTATTTCTAGTAGCGAAAGTGAAGCTTTCACTTCATTTCCCTCAAGAAAGGGGCTTTTACCTCCCTCTTAAAAAGGGCAGGAGGATCAGTAGATGCCCAAAGCTACAGCAAGGCGCTTGAAAAGCGCCCTCTAGTACCTTTGATTAAAGAATACTAAATTTGTACCTACAAATGCTGTAATTGCGCTACCGCCGGGTTTTAGCAGGGGCAGCGGCTCTAGATTCGATCAGAAATTCAGGGATATCCCACAGAGCCTCGGCATCGAGACAGTACTGTTCGCACACCAAGCTGAGGCGACTGCCCGCGCTAGCCATAGCGTTGACCGAGTGAGTCAGATCGCCCTGGAAGTGTAGCAGCAGGCCGGTTTGGGGCCGAATCTGGGCCACCCGCTGCCGCCCTCGCTGCAACACCAGTTCGCCGCTGGTCAGGTCGGCGGGCACCTGCACGTAGAGCACGCTGACCTGCTCGGGGGGCTCGATGGTTTTGCAGTACGATCGCAGCGATCGGTCAATATGGGGATCAACTCGCGACCCCTGTTTCAACATCAGCGAATTCAAATAAAAGGCGTTGCAGTTGGGCAGCAGCGCCTGGTCAAGGTAGGGCTTAAAAAAGGGAAACTGGCGATCGACCTCGGCCCGGCCTTCTGCTTTGAACACAACAGAAAAGCCTTTAGTGGCGACAAAGTCGCGGTTGAGGTTGTTGGTCGCAAAGTAGCGGCACGACTGAATCGCCCCCCGCAAGTTGTGCAGGTAGGCAGCAGAAAAGGCGTTGGGCTGACTGCGGTAGTAGGTCATAGCGGGCAATCGACGTGGTTTAAGGCAGGTTCAGTAGATCGAAAGCCTCCACAGCCCTCTCCCCCAGCCCCTCTCCCAGGGAGGAGAGGGGAGCCGGAACCAGACTTCAAAGTCCCTCTCCTAGCTTGGGAAAGGGATTTAGGGTGTAGCTTGCTTCCCGCAGGGTGGGTTGGATTACGGCAAGAAAGCATGTTTGTAATCTACTGAGATTCGAGAACTAGAATCTCACAGGTGTTCGGCAAAGGTGGCAGTGTCGCCATTCGCGGTGAAAGAGACCACGGTGTAGGGGTCAACGCGATCGCCCGTTTCCATCCCCGGCGAGCCCACTGGCATCCCCGGCGCGGCAATTCCCAGAATCGCGGGGCGCTCGCTCAGCAACCGCTGCACATCCGATGCGGGCACATGGCCCTCAATAACGTAGCCCTCAACTAGGGCCGTATGACAGGAGGCCAGCGCCTCTGGCACACCGTACTGATCCTTGATCGCATCCATGTCGTCTGTCACTACATCCTCCACGGCAAACCCGGCGGCTTGCATGTGGTCAACCCAGTGGCCGCAGCAGTTGCAGGTGGGACTGCGGTAGACCGTCAGCTCCGTCGCCGCTTGAGCTGGGGCGGTCAACGGACCAAAGAGGGCGATCGCAACCACCATCCCCACAGCCATTAGTCTGGCAATCAACCCACGACGATTCATTTAGCAATTTCCCCAGGGTAACGATTTAGTTTGCCTTACCTTAAGGATACTGAAATCCAGGGCTTGACTAGGCTGATTGTGACAAGCTCTAACAAGCGAGGGTTGGAGGTTCAAGGTTCAGGGTATAGGGTACAGGGTCGGCCTTGAACCTTAGACCCTGTACCCTCTTGGCTTTTCGGGTTGCCTCAAGCCGACAACCAGGTTTGTCGCAGATGGGCGATCGCCAGCTCCTTGTGCTTGGCTTCCACCTCAATCCAGGGAGCCTGACGAAAGGAACTGGGCATGGCGGTGATCAAGTCGCTGTGGCGAGGGTCGTGGAGAGCGCTACACCCGTTAGAAATGTGCACCAGCTGCCAAGCCGGGTCGGGCCAGGTGGTGCGAGCTGCCGTCAGCATCTGCTCAACGCTGGGATGGTCGTAGCTATCGAGGCGTTCGTGAATTAAGTGGTGGTGGGCGTCAAACACCATGGGAATCTGCGTCGCTCGACAAATGTCTAGGATGGCGGCGGCGCTGTAGGTGTGCTCGTCGTTCTCTAGGGTGAGGCGAGAGCGAATCGGCGTCGGCAGCTCGCGGATTACCTCGATGAGGCGATCGCCGCGATCGCCCTTGCCACCGTGGATATTCATCAACGCCCAGGGGGATTGCGGTAGGCCCATCAGGTCGAACCAGCGGGCGTGGGCTGTCAGGATGGTAATGCTGTTTTCGATCACTGTGGGGTTGTCGGAGTTGAGCACCACAAACTGATCGGGGTGCAGCACCAGGCGAATGTTGGCGGCCTGAGCGCGATCGCCCAGCTGCCGCAGACCTTCGGCAAACTCCTCTAAAATTCTTGTACCCAGGGGGGTATCCGAAAACGGAAAAATGTTTGATATCAGGCGATAGAGCTGAATCTGGTTGGCCTGGCAAAACGCGATCGCCAGGTTGAGCCGTCTCAGGTTCTCGCTGTAGAGCGATCGCACTGCCTGCTCCTGCGCCTCTTCATCTAGCTGCAACAGCCGCTTGCGGGTCATGGTCTTAAAGCGCACCTCGGGCGAGGTCGTGATGCAGACCAGCCCGAGATTTGGAACATCGAGGGTGGCTTGAGCGGGGGTTTGAGAAGGCATGGGGCTGAGTGCGCTGGAACTGCGCTTGCGGGTGTGGGCAAGAGAGAATTGATCAGCTTTTTTACTATGACAAGCAGATTGAGCGGAGCAATCCTCTAGCAGGCATGGATTTCCCCACCCTTTGAGGGGTATCTTCCGACGGCAGAAACCCGCCCTGTCAGGGGCGGCAGTTACCCCAGTCAACTGGTTTCCTCTGTCGCGTCGACTCGTTACGGTAAAAGCAGATGCGCAAGCACTGTAGACATCACCCGCTAAGGATTTCTGCACTTTGACCTCAACTCCCATCGCCCCCCCAGCAACCCGCGACGAGCAGCGACTGGCCCCTCAGATTCACCTAGAGCGACTGCTCAACATTCAGGAGATTTATCACGAGCCCGATGCTTTTCAGTACGCTCGCGGTCAAGAGATTTTGGCCCAGCATCCCAACGCCTCGCTGATTGAGGTGCCGTCTCATTGGAACATTCCCGACCTGCACGGCAACGAAGGCTCGGTGGATGACTGGACCCGCATCAAGCGCACCGTGCTAGTGCTGGGCGTGAAGAAGTCTCTTCAGGCCCGTCCCAACAGCCGCTCTTCAGATTTTGTTGCTCCCTCCCACGCCAATGGCTGCGCCATGGCCTGCTCCTACTGCTATGTGGCCCGACGCAAAGGTTTCGCTAACCCGATTACCGTCTTCGTCAATATCGAGCGAGTGTTGGGCTACCTAGAGCGCCATGCTAAGCGCCAGGGCCACAAGCTAGAACCCAACCAGGTTGACCCTCAGTTTTGGGTCTACGAGATTGGCGAGAACAGCGACTGCTCGGTCGATGCAGCCATCTGCGACAACGTGAAGGATATCATCACCCTGTTTCGCCGCATTCCCAACGGCAAGGCAACCTTTGCCACCAAGTGCGTCAATCGACAGCTGTTGAGCTACGACCCTCAGGGCAAGACCCGGATTCGGTTTAGCCTCATGCCTGCCGCCAAGGCTCAAATTATCGATGTGCGAACGTCACCCATTCCCGACCGCATCAACGCTATTAACGACTTTGTCGAAGCTGGGTATGAGGTGCACCTCAACTTTGCGCCTGTTGTTTACTACGAGGGCTGGCTCGACGACTACACCGATCTCTTTCGCCAACTCGACGACACCCTCAGCGATCGCGCCAAGCAGCAGCTCCAGTGCGAGGTGATCTTTCTAACCCATAACGATCGCCTTCACGATGTCAACATGGGCTGGCATCCTAAGGGCGAAGACCTACTGTGGCAACCCGGCCTGCAAGAGACTAAGTTTTCGCAGACTGGCGGCAAGAACGTGCGTTACAAGCGAGGGCTGAAGGGTAGTCTCGTCGAGCAGTTTCAGGAGCTACTGCACCAGGAGATGCCCTACTGCACCGTCCGTTACGCCTTTTAGGGAACTGAGGCGACATAGCTTGCCACGACGCCAAACACGGGTGCGGCGTCGTGGTTGCATTCTTTGAATCTTCTCAAGGCATAAGGTTCCGTTTACGTAAGCGACGCCTAACGTTCCCAATCAACCCGCTCCAAATGCTCAACAAGTTACCTCTCAACCCCAAAGGGGTCAGGTGCCTTCTAGTCCATGACATATAACCGTCATGGATTAGTAAGGCACCTGACCCCTGATGCAGAAATTGATGAGCTATTACCTGGGGTGAGGGGCAGCCAACACAAGCAGACTGCATGGCATTCTGGTGGCAGTCCTGTGGTGAGGTGGCACGATGCAGCAGATCCTAAAACGGCTGGCCCAAACCTGGATGCAGCACATCCATCCGCGGCTGGTGTCGTTTATCGCTGCTGTTGGGCTGCTCTGGCTAGGGACTTGCCTGCTGATTCTGCTGGGGCTAGCTAACCTGGCCGAAGAAGTGCTAGAGCGAGAAGCCTTCTTCTTTGACGAGTCGGTTTTGCTGTGGATAAATCAATTTGCCACACCGACCCTAGACCGGGTGATGCTGATGTTTACGCGCTTAGGCGACCCCAGCACGGTAGTGCCTTTGACCTGCATAGGGTTTAGCGGGCTTTGGTTGCGACACCACCGGTCGGTTGCGATCGCCTTCGCCATTAACTGCGTAGGCGGGGCAGTGTTGAGCACCGGGTTGAAACTGCTGTTTAGCAAGGATCGGCCTGCGCTTTGGCCCCAGATCATTACTGAGACCACCTACAGCTTTCCCAGTGGCCACGCTCTGGGGTCGATGGTGCTTTACGGCTTTTCGGCCTACCTGCTAGCGAGGCGCTTTCCTAAGCAAAAACTAATAATTTACGCAGGAGCAGTCGTTTTAATTGGCGGCATCGGCCTGAGTCGGCTTTACCTAGGGGTGCACTGGCCAACGGATGTGCTGGCGGGCTACGGCATTGGCTTTCTGTGGATTAGCGGGTGCATTGCCCTTCTACGCTTCAAGCTCTCGACGCCACCCTGGTTGAACTGAAGTTTGTCGCGACTAAAGGGGATTCCCTGCCAAAGATGTTTGCAATGGCAGGGGATTGATCAGAGTTTGCCTAGCCTCCAACGCGCGAGGGGGTGAGCTGGGGCTGGGCCACAGGCTCTCCCTCAAGCAGCAGGTTGCGAATCAGCCGAGCCAGGCCGCGCTGAGCCAGTTTTGCTACCACCTGCTGACCCATCGCCTGGGTCTCAGGCTTGAACAACAGCGTCGGAATCCGGGTCGCTACCTGGGCGGCATCAAAGCCGGGGGTGTCTTTGAGAATGTCGAGAATGCGACGCAGGTTGTCGAGGTCATTGGGGGCAGCGGCGGCCGCAGTCGGCAGATCCTTCTTGAGGCCAAATCGGCGCTGCACGGCGGTGGTCAAGTTTTGTACTGTGCTTTGGCCAAAGTTGTCGAGGCTATTGACCAGTTCGCCGACAATGCGATCGCGCAAGAATGAGCCCCGGTCTGAGAACAAAAACTCCAGCGTCTGGTCGATCAGCCGATCCATGTCATATTCATCGCTGCTGCGGGCGTTGCGCAGCAGGTTTTCCAGCCGGTTCCAGCGAAAGCTGCCATCCTTAAACAGCAGGTCTTGTAGAGAGGCCCGTAGCTCTGGCGATTGGTCGGTGAGCAGCCGCTTGGCCACATAGGGGTAGGCCTTGCTCAGCACCTTAAAGTCAGGGTCAACGTTGATGGCGATGCCCTCTAGGGTCACCAGCGATCGAATGATCAGCGCGTAGTAGGCCGGCACCCGAAACGGGTACTCGTACATCAGCGCCGAAAATTCGTCGGTGATGCTCTTAAAGTTCAGCTCGGCGACGCTGGCCCCCAGGGCGTTGCTAAACACGTTGGCCAGGGCCGGAATAATCGGCGTCAGGTCGGTGTCGGGGGTGAGAAACTCCAGCTTGACGTAGTCGTTGGCCAGCCCCTCGAAGTCGCGGTTGACCATGTGCACCACCGCCTCAATCAGGCCGTAGCGCTGGTAGGGCTTGACCTCGCTCATCATGCCAAAGTCGAGGTAGGCCAGCTTGCCGTCCGCCATGGCCAGCAGGTTGCCGGGGTGGGGATCGGCGTGAAAGAAGCCGTGCTCTAGCAGCTGCCGTAGCGAGCACTGCACCCCTACATCAATTAAGTGGGTGGCGTCGATGCCTAGACTGTCTAGCTTATCGACGTTGGTGAGCTTGGTGCCCTCAATCCACTCCATGGTTAGCACCCGGCGGGCGGTGTACTGGGGGTAGATGTGGGGTACGTAGATATCGGGAATGTGGTTGTAGAGGCTGGCAAAGCGTTGGGCGTTTTCACCCTCGTGGGTGTAGTCCATTTCCTCGAAGATGCGCTCGCCAAATTCATCTAGGATGGCCACCAGGTCGCTGCGAATCTGGCTGATGCGGTTAGTGGCAAAGCGGGCCAGCCCACGCAGAATGTGCAGGTCGAGGGCAATGTTGCGAGCCAGGCCGGGGCGCTGCACCTTGATGGCTACGTCTTCGCCGCTGTGCAGTTTGCCTTTGTAGACTTGGCCTAGGGATGCCGCTGCGATCGGGTTTTCAGAAATTTCGGCGTAGATCTGGCTGGGGGGTGCGCCCAACTCTTCTTGAATAAAGCGGTAGGCGGTGACGTTGGGAAAGGGTGGAATCTGGTCTTGCAGCTTAGTCAGCTCTTCGAGGAAGAGCGGCGGCACCAGGTCGGGCCGGGTGGAGAGGGCCTGGCCGATTTTGATGTATGCGGGGCCGAGGTTGGTGAGCATGGTGCGCAGCTGAGCTGCCCGCTTAATCTCGTTTTCGGCGCTGCGACCGGCGCGAGCATCGAGCCAGAGCTGGGCAAAGAAGCTAATCAGCGGCAAGAAAATGCCGACAAACCGCGCCCAAACTTGAAAGGGGCGGCGGCGGTAGTGTTTGGCGATCGCCGCTGGGTCATAGCCAAACGACTCAAAGGGGTCTTGGGCTTTGGTGGCTAGGGTGCGAGGCCGGGGCGCAGCCAGGACGGGCTCAGGTATGGCAACCACGGTCGGCTCGGTCATCACCTCTCCGGTTACCGTAATGGCTTCAGCGTCGATGATATCGACAGACTCACCGTAGTGCTGAGCCGAATCCTGGGTGGTATTTAAAGCCATAGCGCGCTCAGAGAGAGGATTGAAAACCGAGGGATTGATAGTCGGGGAGGCTGAGGCGATCGCCTAAATCGCTCCCGTTAACTATTGTAACGGCTTAGTCTCCGAATCCTCGGTGGTGACCTCCCTACTTCCTCCGATCGGCTTGTGTCAATGGGGGGAGCTTGTGGGCCCTCACCCACGGATGGCCGGTTTTGCAGTTTGCCCCCTCTTCGAGAAGAGCAAGCTCTACATCCCCCAACCCCTTCTCCCGTTTTGGGAGAAGGGGGCCAGATTCAAAGTCCCTCTCCCGATCTGGGGGAAGGATTTAGCGATTATCTTAATTGTCAACCACTTGTAGCTGGTGTGGCCGTCTGAGGGGGTTCTGTATCCTTCGGGTTTCGCCAAGATTGGCCTTGGGTGACCAGCGCATTGAG